>CALXKS010000037.1 GCA_944389015.1 uncultured Spirochaetaceae bacterium | reverse complement strand
TCTTGTGCGTGCAAGCTTGGAGATGTGGCAGAGCCCCTCCTTGCCTGGAAGAATCTCGATGAACGCACCGAAATCAACGATACGCTTTACCGTTCCATGGTAGATCCTGCCAACCTCCGGCTCCTCGATGATCGAAAGCACGAGGTTCTTTGCCTGCTGAGCAGATGCATTGTTGCGGCCATAGATCATCACAGTTCCATCATCATCGATGTTGATCTCTGCTCCGGACTGCTGAGCAATGGACTTGATTGTCTTTCCGCCTGTTCCGATAACAGCTCCGATCTTATCCTCAGGCACCGTGATGGTAAGGATCTTAGGAGCAAGCTCAGAGATCTCAGAGCGTGGTCCTGGAAGTGTCTGGGCCATGATGGAGAGAATATGCATTCTTCCATCCTTAGCCTGCTGAAGTGCCTTGCTCATGATCTCAGGAGTGACACCTGCGATCTTTATATCCATCTGGAATGCTGTGATTCCATCCTTTGTTCCTGCGACCTTGAAGTACATGTCGCCAAGGTGGTCCTCTTCCCCGAGGATATCGGAGAGGATGACATACTTGGAGTAGTCAGCGCCCTCTGTGATAAGTCCCATCGCAATACCTGCGACAGGCTTGGAGATTGGAACTCCTGCATCCATGAGTGAAAGACAGCCCCCGCAGACAGATGCCATCGATGAAGATCCGTTGGACTCCATGATCTCGGATACGACACGGATTGTATACGGGAACTTCTCCTTCTTTGGCACAACAGCCTCAAGAGCACGCTGTGCAAGGTGTCCATGCCCGATCTCCCTTCTGCCTGTTGTAAGACGTCCGCACTCACCTACCGAGTATGGAGGGAAGTTGTAATGGAGCATGAAGTTAGAGTATGTCTTCTCTCCATCGATCGTATCGAAGAGCTGCTCATCCTGGACAGTGCCAAGCGTTGTCACAGCAAGGGACTGTGTCTCACCGCGAGTGAAGAGAGCAGATCCATGAGTGCACGGAAGAACTCCGACCTCGCATGTGATAGGACGGATCTCCGTGACCTTCCTGCCATCTGTCCTGACACCATCATTGAGGATCGATGAGCGAAGGATCTCATACTCCATATCCTCGAACATCTTATCGATCTCTCCCGATCTCTTCTCATCCTCAGCGATCAGATCAGCGAATTTCTCCTTGACGTCATTATGGACCTTCTCGAGAGCCGCATATCTGTTCATCTTTCCCTTTACGAACGATGCTTCCTTCTCAAGCGGATATGCATACTCCTTAATGCTGTCCATCCAGGAAAGGTCCTTATCCTCGATGACCATAAGAGGAAGCTTCTCCTTTCCGCAGATCCTTCTCAGCTCATCCTGTGCTTCGCAGATTTTTGTGATGACAGGCTGTGCGGCAGCGATAGCACCGAGCATATCATCCTCCGATACTTCCTTTGCACCGCCTTCGACCATCGTTATTCCATCATGTGTTCCGGCAACGACGATATCGAGTGATGCCTCCGGCATCTGCTGGAATGTCGGGTTGATTACATATTCATTGCCGATCTTAGCAACGCGGACAGCTGCGATCGGTCCATAGAATGGGATATCGGAGATAGTGACAGCGCAGGATGCGGCGTTGATTGCTACGATATCCGGCGTGTGGCACATATCAGAGGAAACAACTGTAGGTACAATCTGGATCTCGCGTCCGAAAGCCTTATCGAAAAGCGGCCTCATCGGTCTGTCGATAAGCCTTGATACGAGAATCTACTTATCCTTTGGTCTTGACTCCCTCTTGAGAAAGCCTCCAGGGATCTTGCCCGCAGCGTAGTATTTCTCATTGTATTCAACTGAAACCGGTACATAATCAATCGGTTCCGATGGTGCCTCCCTGCAGCATACTGTTGCAATTACCGCTTATCCTGCATATTGAGCGTAGACAGCACCGTTCGCCTGCTTGGCGATTTTTCCAGTCTCGAATACCAGGTCTATATCCCCGATTCTGACTGAAACTGATTTTACTTCTGCCATAATCTTCCTTCTTGTTCTTTTTCTGTTCTTTATGTCCGCGATATATGTGAGAAAGCCAGCGGCTAGGCTGGCTTTCATCGATTACTTTCTCAGGCCGAGATCGGCGATGAGCGCTCTGTACTCGTCGATGTTCCTGTTCTTGATGTACTTCAGGAGGCGGCGGCGCTGTCCGACAAGCTTGAGAAGCCCCCTTCTTGATGCATGATCCTTCGGATTGGCCTGGAAATGGCCCTGAAGGTCATTGATGCGTGCTGTGAGGAGAGCAACCTGTACCTTTGCATCTCCTGTGTTCCTCGAATCATTGCCGTACTTAACCACAAGCTCATTCTTCTGTTCTTTTGTAATCATCTCTTTCTCTCCAGAAATATTGAATCTAGCTGCAGTTTCCCTTTTCCCTGGTTCATGCTGCTGCCGATAGCAGAGGAATGGAATGGATCGGAAATGCGGAGAAACTCTCTATCGATTACCGATACACATTCAGCACACCTCCCGTCAGAGGCAAGAAGCCGGGTATCATAAGTTCCCAGTGGCGGTAGGAGCTGATGAATCGAGGCCCTGCTGAAAACCAGTTCGCCATAGCAGGATCTGTAAGGTATAGGCACAAGATCAACCCTGTAGAATTGACCGGAAAGCTTCAGGAAAGTCCCTAGCTCTCCTTTCTCTATCATCTCCCTGAGACGTGTGGAAGATATCTTCACCCCTCCATCGTCCAGGACAGAATCAACAATATCAACGCTGCATTCCTTCCCAAAGGCGGCTAGAAGCTCTGGCAGATCCTTTCCGCCCTTCTGGCTTTCAGGTGATCCGAAGCGGAAATCGCTTCCGAATACAGCTTCAATGGGATCGCAGAGCTCTGAAAGAAGCGATGCAAACCCACAAGCAGTTATCTTACTGAATTCGGTAGAAAAGTCAATTACTGCAAGAAAATCTATGCCGAATGACTCTATGTACTGACTTCTCAGCCGGAGGGTATCCAGAGAGCCCCTGCTCTCCTTCTTCGGATTGGATGAGAATGTTATCGCAAGACTCAGCGCATCGCTCTCATCTGCTCTCTTCCTGAGGGTCGAGAGTATGGCATGATGGCCAAGGTGGACGCCATCGAAAACACCAATGCTCAGAACAGTGCGTCTGTTCTTCAGAAGTCCTGAAGACAGCAGCGCCGAGAAATCATAGCTCTCCATCTTCGTACCTTCCGAGGATCCTCACCCTGCCATCCTTCTTCTCCCCGATTGCCCTGAAACGGCCTGCACTGATCCTGCAGAATGGCTTTTCCGGATCGCTATCGGATTTCATATACTCCGGATCGATATAGCCGTTCTCAGCGCTCCTTTCAGCCCTGTCGGGAAGAAAGAGATCCGAGAACATCCCGGTCTTATCGAGAAGAGCGGATGTGGAAAGATCTGCATCATCTAGTGTCCATGGGCCTATGCGAAGCCTTCTGAGCGATGAAAGATACCCTGCCGATCCCGCCTCTCTTGCGATATCCCGGCCAAGGGACCGGATATATGTACCCTTGGATACAGAGGCTCTTATCACTGCTTCTTCGGATGAGAATGAAAGAAGGGAAAGCGATGATATCTCAACATCCCGTTCCGGCATCTCGATCTCATTACCTGCCCTGGCTTCTCTGTATGCCCTTTTCCCTCCGACATGGATAGCGGAGTAAACAGGAGGAATCTGACGGATGTGACCAATGAAACGGGGAATCGCTGCTTCAACATCCTCCCTCTGGGGAAGAGGAGCTTTTCTGACAACCGAGCCCTCAGGATCAAGGGTATCGGTCTCCGCTCCGAAGCGAATTGCCGCTATGTACTCCTTATCAAAGGAAGTAAAGAGCGGAGAGAGCTTTGTAGCGCTTCCAGCAAGGACTATCATGAGGCCGGATGCGAACTTGTCAAGAGTACCGGCATGGCCGATCTTCTCTCCCGGAAAATCCTCCCTTCCAAGCTTCTTTATGAAGGAGAAAGAAGTGATGCCTTCAGGTTTATCAGCGATGATGATCCTCATCATCTCTCTGTATCCTTCATTGCCTCATCTATCAGTTTGTTGATCCTGTCAGCTTCCCTGTAGCTGTCATCGCGGAAGAATTCAAGCACAGGGGTATTCTTTGTTCTCAGGACATCGCCGAGCTTCCTCTGTATGAAGCCCTTTGCGCTGTTGAGAGCCTTCACAGATGGATCGATCCTCTCTTCAGGCATCGAGGAGACATAGATCCTTGCCGCGGTATTATCCGGAGCAAGCTCCACTCTGGTAACCGATGTGAAGACCGAAAGATGCGGATTCTTTATCTGGCCAGAGACGATCATGGAGGAAACAGCCTCCATGATCCTTGACTCAAGCCTTGACTGTGAGAACTCACTCATTTATCTCAAGCTTCCTTCTGATTTCCTCTGTCTCGACGATCTCAAGGATATCCCCGATCTGGAGATCCTGCCAGTTCTCAAGTCCGATACCGCACTCGAAGCCCTCTGCGACCTCCTTCGCATCATCCTTGAATCTCTTGAGTGAGGAAATCCTGATCATATCCTTATTGATCTGGATCGAATCACGGATAACGCGGACAAGACTGTTGCGCTTTACCTTTCCTTCAAGGACATAGCAGCCAGCGATCAGGCCGACCTTAGGCACCTTGAATGTATCGCGGACCTCGACCTTGCCGATATCGACCTCCTTGATCTCAGGAGAGAGCATGCCTTCCATTGCTGCCTTGATATCATCAACGACATCATAGATGACATTGTACTTCTTTATCTCGACCTTTTCCTGCTCAGCAAGAGCCTGCGCACGCGGTGTCGGGCGGACATTGAAGCCGATGACTATGGCATCGGATGCAGATGCGAGCGTTATATCCGACTCGATGATCGCACCAGCGGATGCACGGAGGACATTCAGCTTGATCTCTGCTGTGGAGAGCTTCTCAAGAACACCCTGGAGCGCCTCGACAGAGCCCTGCACATCTCCTTTGATAACAACATTGAAATCCGTGACCTGGCCTTCCTTGATCTTCTCGTTGAGATTCTCAAGAGTGATCTTGTTGCGACCAGCTCCCTCGCCGATCCTCTCAAGCTCCTGCCTCTTTGCGCCGACCATCCTTGCCTGCTTCTCATCCTCAGTCACCTGGAACGGATCGCCTGCGGACGGAATATCGGAAAGTCCAATGATCTCTACAGGATCGGATGGACCGGCTTCCTTAATCTTCCTGCCCTTATCATCGAACATAGCCCTTACACGGCCCGGATAGATGCCAGCTACATAGTAGTCTCCCTGACGGAGCGTACCCTTCTCTATGATGACTGTCGCAACGATTCCTCTTCCCTGATCGATTCTGGATTCAAGGACCTTTCCGACAGCACGGCAATCCGGATTGGCCTGGAGCTCAAGCATCTCAGCCTGAAGAAGGATTGTGTCAAGAAGATCATCGATGCCCTCTTTCTTCAGAGCGGAGATCCTGCAGTAAAGCGTCTGCCCGCCCCATTCCTCCGGGACAAGACCGAGCTCAGAGAGCTGCTGCATGACACGGTCAGGATTGGATTCAGGAAGATCGCACTTGTTGATAGCGACGATGATAGGGACCTTCGCAGCCTTTGCATGGTCGATAGCCTCTTTTGTCTGTGGCATGACACCATCATTTGCAGCAACTACAAGAACAACTATATCAGTAACCTGAGCACCTCTTGCCCTCATCATCGAGAATGCGGCATGACCCGGTGTATCAAGGAATACGATATCGCCCTTTCCTGGCACATTGACCTTGTATGCTCCGATGTGCTGGGTAATACCGCCGAACTCACCCTCTGCGACATTCGATGAACGGATCGCATCAAGAAGCTTCGTCTTGCCATGGTCTACATGGCCCATGATGGTCACGATCGGAGCCCTTGGCTTCATATCCTCAGGTCTGTCTTCCTCCTGTGCGATGATCGTCTCATCATACAGGGATACAAGATGGACATGGCAGTCATACTCTGATGCGATGATCTCAGCAGTCTCATGGTCGATCTGCTGGTTGATTGTGACCATGAGCCCCATCTTGAAGAGCTTGGAAATGATATCGCTTGCCTTGAGATTCATCTTCTTCGCAAGATCTGCGACAGTGATGTTCTCCATGATATCAATGGACTTCGGAACAGCAGCAAGCTTCTGCTCCTCTCTCTTCTTCTTCTGGAACTGGAAGTCAAGCTCCTCATCGCGCGAATACTTATCATAGTCCTTGCGCTTCGACTGGCTGCTCTGAGGTCTCTTCCCAGGACCCTTCTGATTTAGCTCGGGACCTGGTGCGGCACCACCGCCCATCGGTCTCATAGGCCTTGAGCCGAATCCCGGACGCTGTCCGCCATCGTGCCTGAAGCCTCCCTGCCTATCTCCACCTGGAGTATAGCTCTGGCCAGGACGCGGCATCTTCTGCCCATTCTGTCCCTGGCGGAAAGCTCCCTGGCGCTGTCCGTTCTGGAAGCGGGGCCTCATATTCCCCTGCTGTCTTCCACCAGCCGGTCTGCCGCCTACGACTCCTACGACACGGGGCCTTGAAGGAGTCTGCTCTGAAGATCCCTCGATCTTCTGGCCTGGAACAGGAGGAAGGTCTGCGCTCTTGATGATGACAGGACCATTATGCAGCGGTGACTGGATCCTCGAATTCTGATGATGGACCGCTGTATTGGTCATGAAGCTCTTTCCGGTAAGGATATTCTGGTGCTCTTCCTTCTTAGGAGCTTCCTTTCCCTTCTCCGTCTCCTTCTTCTGCTCTGCCTTCTTCACAGGCTCAAGAGGCGGGAGATTGGAAGGCCTTGTGATCACAGGTGTCCTGATATCACTGGAGGCAAGCTCGACCTTGCCTGCTGCCTTATAGTCAAGCGGAGCAGGAGCCTTTTCCTCCTCCTTCTCCTTGACCTTCACTACCACAGGCTTCTTCTTCAGGACAATCACCTTCTTCTCAGCCTCAGCCTGATGCTGAGCCGGCTCCTCCGTCTTATGCACTGGAGCGGCTCTTCTGATGACATTGACCTTCGTGGTCTTCTCTTCGTTCTTCTTATCCTCTGACATCATATCCCTTTATCACTCGAACTCGAACTCTGCACCGCACTTCGGACAGACAGCTGTACCTGCCTTGAGCATCTCATGGCAGATCGGACATTCGAATTCGCCCTCGTCATCATCCTCAGCGATAACAACGCTGCCACGGACAGCCTCGATATCCTCATCTGAAAGACCATTCTCGTGAAGCTCCTCGTCTGTATAGTCGAAGAACTCCTCGATTGACCATATATCTATATCATGAAGCTTCTTGATAAGCTTTTCCGGAAGCCCGATGTCTGTAAGCGGAGTATCATCTGGATCGATGCCGAGCTCCTGGTTGGAGACATGCTCATCCTCCTTCTCCTCCGCATCACCTTCCTCCTGCTTGAAGAGATTATCGACATTGCGATAGATCTCCATCGTCTGCTCCATCTCGTTGAACTGGCTCTGGGTCTTCACCTCGATATTCCAGTCTGTGAGCATCTTGGCAAGCTTGACGTTGACACCTCCCTGCCCGATAGCGATTCCGAGCTGGTTGTCATCGACAATCGCAACAACATGCTTTGTCGCAGGATCGATTGTCACAACACGCCTCACCTGCGCGGGGATCAATGCATTGGCGATGAATGCAAGAGGATCCTCCGTATAGCGGACGACATCGATCTTCTCGCCTTCGCACTCCGTCATGACAGTCTGGATCCTCGTACCGGACTTTCCGACAGTCGAACCGACAGGATCGACATCTGTCTTATGGGTATCAACAGCGATCTTCGTCCTGATACCAGCATGGCGAGAGATAGCCTTTATCTCAACATCCCCGGAGGAGATCTCAGGAACCTCATTCTCGATAAGAGCCTTTATGAAATCCTTTGATGCACGTGAGAGAAGGATCCTGACGCCGCCCTTCCTCTTCTGCATCTGGCCATCCCTGCCGCGTCTCTCCTCGCCTTCGCCTTTATCGACTCTCTCGACGAAGAATTTCAGCTTCTCCTGTGTCTCATAAGTCTCCCTCGGGCTCTGTCCGCGGACAGGGAAGAGAGCATCGGTTCCCTCAAGATTGAGGTTCACCATATAGTCTCCGTTTCGGAGCTGCCTCTTGATCTCCCCTATGACAAGCTTCCCTTCCATTGCCTTGGCATCGACATAGACCTTGTCTGTATTGTACTCCTTGACAACCTGCTGGGAACGCTGCTTTGCAGACTGTACGGCAGAGTACTCGAACGTCCTCGGATCGACAGGAATCTCAAGGGAATCACCTACCTCAACATCATCTACAAGCTCAGCAGCCTCATCATATGGAATCTGCTTGACGCTGTCGAACCAATCCTCTTCCTCTACGACTTCCTTTACTGAGTAGAGCTCAACGCATCTGTTTTCCTGACCGGCACCGTTGGGGAAGAAGCGCACCTCGACATTCTCATCGGTTCCGAACTTCCTCTTGTATGCGCTTACGAGCATATCGTGGATAAGGGAAAGTACCTTGTCCTCATCCATGCGGCTATCATCGATCATCGAATTGATTTCATTTGTTAGATCCAGCACTTTACTATGCCTCCCATCTGTATTCTAGCTTGGCTTTGGCTATATTGCTGAAAGCGAGCGTAATGCGCTCACCTTTCTCATTCCTATCCTCAATGATGTAATCGGAAAGCGTGACGGAAGATGAATCAGCCTCTTCGATCACTCCGGTTATATAGCTTGAATCGGATATGCTGTACACCCTGACCAGACGTCCGCTGAAGACAGAGAACTCCATAGTATCCTTGAAATTCCTCTGGAGACCGGGGGAAGAGACCTCAAGCTGCAGATCCCTGTCAGCGTAGATGATGCTGTAACGGGGATAGATGAGATTGTATGCAGCTGCAAGATCATCTGTATCGACCTCGCCCTCTTCCTTATAGACGACAACCCTCATGGACCTTGCGCCCTGATGAACAGAGGATACGGCCTCAACCGTCCTCAGCCCGATTGCGGACATAAGGCTGTCAATCTCTTTGTACAGTGGATCGGATATTGCGTTATCTGTCAGCATATTCCTCCATATCATTAATAAAGGGACCGCTTTACGGGTCCCTTAAATCACTTTAATGAAACTTGATTATCTTTTATCAGATACGAAGATATATGTCAACAGCCTCCAAGTTTCTTCTTAAGGGAAGCAATGAAGAGAAGCGCCTCGAGAGGTGTTGAGGAATCGGTGTCGAACGATGCTATGTCGTCTATGATCTCCTCAGAGACCGTCGGCTCGGAAAGAGGCGTGCTGTCGATGAAGAGATCTCCCTGCGATGTATCGAATGAGTAATCGGCAAAATGCCTCCTCTGGAATGAAGCGGCATCCTTTATGACATCCTTTGGAAGACCGGCGAGCTTCGCGACATGTATGCCATAGCTTGAGGCAGAGATCCCCGGCTCTGCTTTTCTGAGGAATACTATAGTGCTGCGCTCCTCTCTTACAGCCATATGGAGAAGCTGGATACCTGAGGTATCAAGCATAGTAAGCTCATGATAGTGCGTTGCGAAAAGCGTGACAGCACCAAGCTTCTTCATATACTCCATCACAGCAAAGGCTATCGACATACCATCCTCGGTGCTCGTTCCCCTTCCGATCTCATCCATTATAACAAGCGATCTACGTGTCGCTGACCGGAGGATCATCGCGGTCTCGGACATCTCGACAAGGAATGTCGATTCACCCCTTGAAAGGTTATCGCTTGCTCCTACACGGCAGAAGATCTTATCAGTAAGAGGAATAACGGCTTTTGATGCAGGGACGAACGAGCCCATATGCGCCATCAGCACAATGATCGCTATCTCCCTCAGATACGTGGACTTGCCTGCCATATTCGGTCCGGTGAGAAGCGTGAATCTCGATGGAACGGATGAGAAAGAGTTGGAAACATACTCAGATCTTCCTGTGAAGGACTCCACAACAGGATGACGTCCGTCGGTTATCTCTATTTCTCCTTCATCGATAATCTCCGGGCGGGAGTAACCGCACTCCTTTGCAAGGAAGGCAAGCGATGAATAGTAATCGAGAAGAGAGAGGATGCGTCCCATTCCAGAGATCTCAGGATAGAGCCCGTATGCCCTGTCAACGAAGCGCATGAATATCTCCCTCTCTATCGATGAGGCATTGGCCTCTGCCGCTCCGATCCTTCCCTTTATCTCCTCAAGCTCAGGCGTTGTGAAGCGTTCCCCTCCAACGAGCGTCTGCCGTCTTACGAAGTATTCAGGGACCTTGTCGACCTGCCCCTTCGAAACCTCGATATATGCTCCGATGATCCTGTTCTCGCCGCTTCTGATCGTCTGGATTCCCGTCTCCTCACGGATCCTTGAGATATAATCCTCCAGGACAGCGGACCCGGACTCCATGAGATTCCTCTCATTGTCGAGTTCGCTGCTGTAACCGCTCAGGATGATAGTCCCTGCATTGTTAATATTCGTGCATTCACGGCTGACAGCTTTGAGGACATCGCCTGAGAAATCGATGAGATCTGAGAAGCTGCTCTCGAACGAAGGCGCAAGCGAAAGGTACTCCCTCCTCTCTGACACAAGCTCAAAGAACGATGCTATCGTGTCCCCTATCGATACCAGATCGCGTGGTGTGAGCCTCTTCATTGAGGCCTTCGAGCTTAGACGCTCAAGATCAGAGGATGCGGAGAGAATTGATCTCACACGCTCAAGCTCCCTGCCGTCGCTGTAGAATCTCTCCACCCAGCCAAGCCTCTCCTCGATTGCCTTTCTCTCAGAAAGAGGATGGAGTATCTGCTCCTTCATGAATCTTGCGCCTGATGCTGTCCTGGTTCTGTTGATTGCATGGAAAAGAGATCCATCGCGCCCACCGCTCAAAGGAGCAATGAGCTCAAGATTGCGGACAGCAGCCGCATTGAGCGAGAGAAAGGATTCCTCTCCGATCTTCTCTATGACTCTGAGCTGGGGTGTATCTCCCTTGATATTGTCCCTGATATACCTCAAGAGAGCACCGGCTGATGACAGTATCATATCGTCATCAGAAATGCCGACAGCCTTAAGAGAGGAAGGCGGGAACTGGGCTTCTGTCTCCTTCCGTCCCTCTTTCTGCGAGAAGTACCACGAAGGAAGCTTGGAGACCATTGCCCCGGAGTTGTCCAGTATGAATCTCAGCCTTTTCTCTGTGAAATAGAGATCGTCGGAGACAGCTATCTCCTTCGGAGAGACAGAAGATATAACCGATTCAAGCCCGGAAAGGTCCTTCTCAGGAGGAAGCGTCCTGACATAGAAGCTTCCTGCGGAGAGATCGCTCCATGCGATATACACACCCTTTCTGTCCTCATTCACAGCAAGAACGAACGAGGAGGAGAGGCTGTCAAGATAATCATCATCGACAACGGTAGCTGGTGTGTAGATCTCAGTCACTTCCCTCTCAGCAATCTCCCCGGCCTTCTCAGGAAGCGAGAGCTGCTCGCATATGGCAACCTTCTTGCCCGCGTCCAGAAGCCTCCTGAGGTAGTTCTTGACAGCGTGGTATGGAATACCGCACATAGGCATCGTCACGCGCTTTGTAAGCGTAAGGTTCAATAGGTGTGATACCTCGATTGCATCATCGCCGAACATCTCATAGAAATCGCCGAGACGGAAGAAAAGCACCATGTCCTGATGCTTTTCCTTGATTGCCATATACTGACGCATCATTGGCGTCAGCTTTGCCTTATCCTCTTTCATCTCAGTACAGCGATGTGGTGATCGCGAGGACGATCTTAAGACCAAGTGAATCCTGGAAGAGGAATCCGGAATCCCACTGGAAGCCTTTGGAGTGCGTCCATGTCGCATTCTTGACGATATAAAGACCGAGAGGGAATCCCGGGATCTGCATTCTTATCCCGAGTCCGCCTGCGAAATACCAGTCTATATTCGTGAACTGATTGAGAGCAGTGAGCTCCGAAGTGACACCAGTTGCTGATACGAATGCCTCCGCAGCAAGAACCTGGTAGACAATCGGGAATGTCAGCTCGAGCTGGTTGTGCCAGAGGAATGCCTTATCGTACTGGACATCGAATCCGCGTCCGATATTCATTCCATCGATATAGAGCATCTCATAGCGCGTCGCACCCATCTTCGCATTGTACCAGTCCCATGCACCGTTGCGCGGCCAGAACTGGTCAAGCATGACGGAGACTGACGATGAGAATGAAAGCACAAGGCTCTTCTGCTGCCCTTCCTCATTCATGTAGCTGTACAGCGAATGGAACGCCGCTGCGCTGAATGAAAGCCTGTTGTAGTTCGAGAGTCCTCCGAGAATACCTCCTGCATATGTATAGGATGCGGAGAGGAGATAGCCTCTTGTTGTATTCCTTATGAGATCCCTTCCATCCCATGTGACAGAGAGCGTGAGCCTGTTCGACCACTGCCATCCATCATGGTACTTCATTATAAGCTCCTCATACGGATCATATCTGTTCTCATCATAGACAGCATGGTTGATGCCGAATGATATACCCGCAGAGAGCGTAAGGGAACCTGGCTCGAATGCGAATGTGTAACCTGTGTTGTATCCAAGGGAGATTCTCCAGTAGTCATACTCCATCAGGTAGGAATCCGTCGGGAAGAGCGGGTTGTCAGATGAGTACCATGAATCGGCAGAGTCATATCCGAGAGGGAATGTGACCCTGTCCTCATCGCGTCCATCGTAATATCCTGAGCCGCGACCGCGCTGAAGGGTATCGTCCCGGAGGCTGTGCTCGACGGAGAATGTTATTCCGTTGGACCATCTCCTATCCCCCACCCAATCATCAGAAACTGATATGGATACAGACTGGGTATCGGGAGAAAGCGTTGTCCCGATAGAGAGATCACGGCCAGTCCCTGCCAGATTCCTATCGGCCCACTGGAGAAAGCCTGAGATCGGAAACCCGTCAACCGTGCCACCGAATGTAGCTCCGAACTGAAGCTCCATCTGGTTGCCCTCTTCGACCACGAACTCTATAACGACTCCATCCGGTGTCTCACCGTAGAGGAGATTTGCCCTGACAGTCATGAGAAGACCTGTATTCATCAGGTTCTGCTGGCTTCTGATAAGCTTTGACCGGGAGAAGACATCGCCGACCTTGAGCGTGATCTCACGCTCGAGAACGTATGGCTTTGTCTTTGTCAGTCCTGTGATTATTATCTCCTCGACAACGGACTGGCTCCCCTCATTGATCACTATATCGTAGCTGATCGTATGATCATCAGGATCCCTTGTCTCCCTGAAATCAATGAATGAGCGGATGTATCCATTGTCATAATAGAGGGAGGATATCGCCTCATACTGTCTTGCGATTGACTCCGCATTGTATGGATCGCCCTCTCTCATCGTGATCAGGGCCTGGATCTGGTCATCGGAGTAGATGGAGTTGCCTGTGAACCCGACATCTCCGATGGTCCACCTGTCTCCTTCCGTTATCGTATAGACGAGATTGACATATATGGTCTTCTCATCCTCCTCACCTGTCGGAACGATATCCACGGAATCGACCCTTGCATCAGGATAGCCTTCCTTGCCATACAGAGCCACAACGGCATTCCTGTCATTCTCTATATTGGCTTCGACGAAGTTTCCGCCATTGAAGAAAGATCGCACCTTCTGCGACATCACCTTCTGTATGTCATCGGCAGGAATGCCTGAGATGCCCTCGAAGAGAATGCTTCTTACTTTGTACTGCTTTCCTTCGGAGATCGTATAGAGAATGCTTACCGTATTCTTCTCCGTATCCTCTGTATGGGATACCTCCACTGATACATCCCTATAACCATGTGAAAGATAGTAATCCTTTATGAGATCAGCATTTGCCTGAAGCCTGCCAGGGGTGAAGAACCCGCCTTTCGAGTACTCCTGGGCATCAAGGACGGTTCTGCGGCCTATTCTGTCCATTCCGACAGCATCGACAGATGCGATCATAGGATTCTCCATGATGTTGAACTGGATGACGAGATTCTGCTCCTCGCCCTGGGCAAGCGCCTCTGAAGAGACATAGGAAAGCCATGGCTGGGCATAGAGTATGCTGTTCATCTCACCGAAGAGCGAATCGGAGAATGGTTCCATCAGATATGGTGAAAGGAGGCTGTTGAGCGTAGCCTCAGAGACGTTCTGCAAGCCGGTATAGGTGAAATCGGTCATAGCCTTTCCTTCCCACCAGTTTCCATCTTCTGCAGCTGCAGCTGGCAGCAGAGAAATAAGGAGCACAAGAAGGAATATAAGGATCCTGCTGATATTCTTCACGATAATCTCCTCCGGTTATGATATCAGAATTAAGAGCTGTAGACTACAGCCCCTGCTCTCTCCACAGAAAGAACACAAACGGAATCATCACCATACGATACGCTTCGAGAATCCGAATCCGAATGAATCGACGATATCATACAGCGTGATATTCACAGGCTGGGTGAATATCTGGAAGGTGCACATCGGCGTTTCCCATTCAAGAGATACCTCGATATCTATATTCAGATCATCTGCGATGAATGTATGCTTTCTCTCATCATGATTCCTTGCTGCAGAGAGATGTATCATGCCTTCAAGATAGAGTGTCGGTGTAAGATACTTTCCAAGATAGAATGTCGTTCCATCGAGATATCTGGCCATCGGGGAGAGCGACTCCTCATAGAGATTCGATGAAACGAGGGAGACAGTATCATAAAGGATATTCTCCACGATATTCGTATGGAGCGAGAATGTATCAAGCGAGAGAGCCTGGCGTATCGACTGCTCAAGCCCTATATCGGCAGGCCGGATGACTCCCATCCTGGACAGGATGTCGACAGAGGCTGATACGAGGGAGAAGACGGATGAGACAGAGATCTCTCCATACGCCGTGGATGGCAGGATAGCACCTCCGAGGATCGACATTATCTCATTGATATCCTTGGATGGGGAGCTTTCGAACTGCGGGCTTATGTTATCCAGCGTCGAATTGCGAAGGATAAGATAGATATCGACGGAACGGCCTTCAGAATCGAAGTCCCTCAGCCTTGCCCTGAGGTTTATTATCGGATCGAATCCACCTTCTCCATATCCCCTGCTCCTGAATCCGATGTTTCCCTCTGTTATGTAGAAGTTCTTCTGGAAGTAGAAGAACTCTCCAGAGCGTATCTCAAGGTTCCCGGAGATATCCATATTGCCGAATTCATCGATGATCACATGGAGGTTCTGGTTCTCCGCAAGTGTTGCTGTCAGTATCGGATCGGGGCCCATCGGGAATACGAATCTGACATTCTCCCGCAGAAGCAGATTGAAATCGATCCTCGTCGCCTTATCCGAGCCCCACCACTCCGGAAGAGGCGCCATGCCAAGCGACATCGTCAGATCGTCCGCGGTCAGATCTCCTCCTAGATATACCGTTCTTCCATCAGACTGGATCACAAGATGGCCGGAGACTGTGCCGAAGATGTCGACATTTGACTCAGGCATAGGAAGTCTTATGCCAACCTCCTTACCATCATATGCCCAGACATCGACCCCCCATCCTTCGAATGACAGGTTGTCGGAGAGATCAAGATAGAGCGAAACACGCCCTGGTATGCGTTCATATGTCTCAAGGTCGAGAACAGTGCAGTCATCGACATTCGACTGGATCAGATTATCCCAGATATAGAATGTAGGATTATGGAGGATGACCCTCTCTCCTGGCATCCAGAAGACATCGAACGCTGCGCTGTCAGCCTCAAGGAATCCCGTAAGATCCCAGTCGCTCCCACTCTTCACGGCATCGATATATCCCCTGACAGGAGCAGGCTCGTAGAATATGACAGTCGGCTCGATCATGAAGAGATTCGCGATGCTGACCTCGAAGCTGTCTATATCTGCTGATATCGCGGCATCCTCGCCGAGATTGCCTGATACAGTGAAGACAGCTGCTGGAGCAATATCCGCATGGACGGAGAAATCGTTCCCGGACATATCTATGTATCCATCAGCAAGCGATCCTGTAAGCTCCATTCTTCCATTGCTGTATTCTATGTGAGCATCCCTCTCTCCTGTCCTGATTCTGTTGTCGAAATCAAGATAGTGCAGGATCAGATCCGCCGATGAGTCGCTTTCCCTGACCGAAAGAAGAGCCTCAAGGAGATTCTCCCCCTCCGGGAGGGCGCCGGTAAGCGAGAAGGATGCTGTTATAGGATAATCCCTGTCTTCATTGCTTATAGCATATGTGATGACGGAATCGGAACTGAAGATGCCTGTCTCCGATGAATACGAGAAACTCTCCGAGGAGATTGAAAGAGGCCCATTGCTGTAATCGATATCCTCCAGCTCGAATGACGTGCTGTCAATCATCAGCGTTGCCTTTATCGTCCTCGGATCATTTGCCATATCATAGCTTTCCGCATCGATGTTCCCAGCGAATGCTATATCCTCAAGGCTCTGTCCGCGGCCAGAGAGATTCGCGGATCCTACAAGACCATCAAGCCCTATGCGTCCGAGATTGAAAGACTTCAGCTCAAGGATTCCCGCATAAAGCCCCTCGTTTTCCGTAACGGACAGAAGAATCTCCTCCTTCTCCGTGGATCTCGATGATCCGAGATATAGAGCAACGGAAAGCTCTGCGAATGAAATGCTTGCAGAACCTCTGAGAGGCTCAGTCTCTACACCTGCAAGGATTATATCCCTGATCTCCATCCCCTCGTTTCCGGCGTATGCAGCGAAAGAGAGATCGGGATCTGTTGGAAGATGCCTCATGTTCACTATCTGGAAAGAGTCGGTGTAGACATTGAGCTGCTGTCCTGAGAATGAGAAATCGAGGATTATATCGCCGGAGAGCGTACATGGATTCACATCCCCGGATGGAACAGGAAGTGCAAAAGCATTGAAAGAGGCCTCGCCATGGATGTTGTCACCATACTCCACAAGGATATCAAGGCACTCGTTGTCCAGTGATATCCTCTGCTTTCCAAGATCCACGACAAGATCGAATGGATACTCCGTACCGCCGCTTCTGAATAGTGCTGCTGACCGCACGATCTGATCGACTGTGAAGTCAACCCTTCCCATGAAATAGCTTGATGGGAAATCGGGGATGGATGCCCTGAAGCAATATTCATTCGATGCGGATAGCGAGAGCTCTCCGAGGAATATCTCCTTCCCGCTCTCGGTCAATGTAACAGAGAAAGCTCCAGCTGGCAGGAGTCTCTCAAGATCGATATATCCGTTCCATGACGCTCTTATGAAATCAGAGGTGAGTGTTAGTGAATCAACATCAAGCCTAGATGGACTGAGCATGGATGAAAGAGAGGCCGATACAGAGAATGAATACTGATTGAAGCGCAGATCGGAGAGGATGAATGAAGCGGAGAGTGGACCTGTCAGCTTGCCGTTATCATCGGGCTCGAATGAAAGAGATACAGTTCCTGATGCCTCTGTCCTGTCCCCGATATACGGAGCTGCTACTGGGAAGAAGAGCTCGGCATATGGTCTGAAGCCTGACAGCTCAAGATCATCCATATCGATATACAGATTCTTAGACTTTCCTAAAACACCCGTGACCCTGAGCTCTTCGGAGTATGAGGCCATGAATCTCGCCTCACCGTTCCTGTAGGAAGCATCAACGGAGAGAGGATATGAGAGAGATGGAAGCTGGATCCTTGAAATATGAACCTCAGCACTCTGGACTCCGCTGTCTTTCACTATGAAATCAGCGGAAAGGGATGCAGATGCATTGTCAAGTGCAGTGTTATCCGAGTTCGTGAGCATGAAAGCATCTGCTGAAAGCGAAATTGATCCATCATCCGCGAACGATATCCCTGCTTCCATAGGAGAAAGCGAGATGCTTTCTGCGTAGCCTGAGGCTGCAGCGGGAACATACAGGCTGGAAGATGAGGAGAATATGCTGAAGGACCTCTTTTCAGGACTTCCTCCTGCTTCGATTCTCTCAGAGGAGATCATCCTTGTTCCATTCTTTGAGATCTCAAGACCGGAGATAATGAGATCTGCATTCCTGGAATTGCCCATAGCATCGAATCTCTCTGATGCTATACGGTAATCCCCATATCCAGCATCCAGATCGGTAAGGACTATGCTTATGCTCCCATCCCTGAACGAGGCAGAAGACTGACCTATCGTGAGATCCATGCCATCTGATGAGGCAGAAGCTGAGGATAAGGATACGGAGAAATCATCAATGCTGTTCTCTTCATCAAGGGAGAGACGCATCACAGGAGAGGAGACATCGACTCTTTTCTGATCACCTGAAAGGTATCCGCTCTCAGCAGAGAATGCGAGATTGAAACCTGATTCATATGCGGCTGTGATCAGCGGTGAGGAGAGACCTGCGGAGTAACCCTGCCGATGATACTCGATCCCATCGGTCCTTATATTGCCTGAGAATCCCTCGATGCCATGATCAAGATAGAAAGAAGCTTCCGCATCCTTCAGCGATAGCCCATAAGGAAGCGATATGTCAAAGCCATGGAGGTGGATGGAAATGGAATATTTATCAAGGAAGCCCAGATCCGCATCCACATCTACGCTCTCTCCCCCATCTCCTCCGATCATCTCCTCTGTTATGGATATCCGTCCTCCTGAGGCCTCGATGCTGAGATTCCCTGTTCCGAAGAGCGCATAGCGTATCAGCTGGAAAAGTCCCATATGCGCTGTGATATGCCCGAAGGAGGCAGCCTCCTCTCCTTTGTAGCCGATTGAGAGGTCGGATATGAAGACTCCATCGCGGAGATTCCTGTCTATCGAGCCGAAGGAGATTGATAGATCCGAATCAGAGGCCTCGAGCTTGTCCATCAGCTCATTGGCAAGTATGAGCGTAGGGCTTGTCATCGAGAGCGCTGCAACTGTCAGCACTGCAACGGTGAGAAATACCAGCAGAACGGCAATCGATATGATGATCGTTGAAAATGGAGAGTGGTATTTCATCGGCACCTCATCTCGGATTATAATACTTTAAGGCAACAAGGGGAAACCATTCCCTATCGGACCAGAGGAGCATATGGAGAAGATTCTCAGATCATTCATCGTCTTCGAGGGACTTGATGGAGCAGGAACGACAACACAGATCAGAAATCTGGCAAGATACTATGAATTCAACCGCAGGGAGTACTATCTGACAGCAGAGCCGACAGACAACCCGATCGGACAGCTTGTGAGGAAGGTCCTGCAGAAGAAGATCCAGACAACGCCGGAGGCACTTGCACTTCTCTATGCTGCTGACAGGCATGACCACATCTACAACGAAAGCCATGGGATAATGAGAATGTCCGAGGAAGGAAAGATCGTGATCTCCGACAGGTATTTCTACTCCTCGATTGCCTATCAGAGCGTCGAATGCGATCCGGATTTCGTGCTCGCAATCAACAGATTCCCCCTTCCTGAGGTGATAATCTTCGTCGATACTCCTGTGGATGTATGCATGGAACGCATTGAGAAGCGCGGTGGGGAGAAGGAGCTCTTCGACCGCTCATCATTCCTCTCAAAGGTGAGGGATAACTACCTTTCGGCATTCTCCTCGCTTCCCCAGGGTGTTAGATTGATAACAATCGACGGCTCGATGGCTCCAGAGGAAGTCGAGAGCGCGATCAGGGCAGAGCTCTCCTCTCTCAGCCTCTGATGAACATAGCATCGCCATAGCTGAAGAAGCGATAACGCTCCTCGATCGCATGGCTGTATGCCGAGAATATCCTATCCCGCCCTGCAAGTGCAGAGACCAGCATCAGAAGAGTTGATTCCGGAGTGTGGAAGTTCGTCAGAAGATCATCGACGAAGCGGAAGGAGTATCCAGGTCTGATGAATATATCAGTATCGCCATAAAGCCTTGACAGGACTCCATTCCCCTCCGAAGCGCTCTCAAGCGTCCTGACAGATGTCGTTCCGACCGCAACGATGCGTTTTCCATCCTTCTTGGCCTTGTTCAGGGCCTCTGCTGTCTCCCGGGATATCTCATAGTGCTCCGTATGCATATGGTGATCCTCTATATTCTCCGTCCTGACAGGAAGGAATGTCCCCGCTCCGACATGGAGGGTGACCTCATATATAGGAATCCCCATTGACCTGACACTCTCCATCAGATCCTTCGTGAAATGGAGACCTGCGGTAGGAGCGGCAACAGATCCCGGTGTTCTGGCATAGACCGTCTGGTATCTTGTCTCATCGCTGAAGCTGTCCTCCCTCTTTATGTAAGGAGGAAGCGGGACATGGCCGCAGAGCTCGAAGAAGGATTCATCGACAGGTGATGAGAAGACGACATCCCTTGTCGCGTCCGGATTCACGCTTCTGATGATTCCTTCCCTTACTGTATTTCCATCTCTGTCCTGGAATGCGTAGCGCTTCCCTTCTCTCTGCTTCTTCGCCTTCTTGACCATGCACTTCCAGCTTCCATCGGCATTAGGAGAAAGAAAGAGGAACTCAACGAGGCCCCCCGTCTCCGCCCTGCCATAGACCCTTGCCTTCCTGACCTTGGAGCTGTTGACGACAATAACGGAGTCCGGATGGAGAAGAGATGGGAAATCAGCCATCATGTGGTCCTCATAGCTGCCATCCCTCCTGTCAAGGAGAAGAAGCCTGTCCTCCCCCCTTCTCTCTGACGGCTCCTGAGCAATCAGCTCGGAAGGAAGATCAAAATAGTAGTCCCTGGTCAGCATTCCCGCCTCCTTTGATACCCAGAAGATCATAGGCTTTTCCCGTGACGCACCTTCCGCGCGGTGTTCGCTTGAGGTAACCCTGCTGTATAAGATATGGCTCATAGTAATCCTCAAGACTCTCGACAGCCTCTCCGACGGAGATGCTTAAGGTATCTGCGCCGACAGGGCCTCCGCCATAGTATTCGATGATTGTCCGTAGTATGTTCCTGTCCATTCTTTCAAGCCCGTTCTCATCTATACCAAGTCTTCCGAGCCCTTCCTTGACGATCTCCTCCGTCACAGTCCCATCACCGAGGACAGCTGCGAAATCCCTCAGTCTTCTGAGGAGTCTGTTCGCAATTCTCGGAGTACCTCTTGAACAGCGGGCGAGCATCGATACCGCTCTATCCGTTATCTCTGTATCAAGAATATGTGCTGAGCGGGATATGATCGAGCTGAGCTCCTCCGCTCCATAGAAATCAATATGGAGATTTATCCCGAAACGTGAAGCAAGGGGGGAAGAGACCGATCCGGCCTTTGTCGTGGCACCTATCAGAGTGAAGTGCGGTAGAGGGATCCTCATCGTCCTTGCTGCCGGTCCCTGACCTATGACCCAGTCGATCTCGAAGTCCTCCATCGCAATGTAGAGCATCTCCTCAAGAGCAGGCTTCAGGCGATGGATCTCATCGATGAAGAATACGGAGTTCTCCGATACATTGGTCAGTATTCCTGCCAGATCCTTCGGCTTA
>CALXKS010000036.1 GCA_944389015.1 uncultured Spirochaetaceae bacterium | reverse complement strand
CTACAGGATCGTGCATGCAGGATCGCTTGCTCTCTTTGCATCGATCTTCCTTGCATCGGGCTATATACCCGATTCCGATGCCCTCGGGGGAGGGAGGATAAGGGATTTCATCCTGTCAACCCTTGGTGTGATTGCGATGATGGTCCTCTCGCTCTTCTCTGCCGGAATCTCATGGTTTGTCCTTATAGGCATAATCGTCATCTCCATGCTGAGGGCAAAGAAGATAAGCTATGCTGCGATCGCGGTCTCTCTGGCTGCCATGGCGGCATCTGCCGCAGTCTTCGTATCTGTATTCCCTGAGCTTCTTGTTCCGGTCTCACGGTCAATACTCCCTGTATCCGACAACGGGCTCTATGACACATCTCTCATAAAGGCAGCTGAGGCTATCAGGATGGGCGGAATAGCCGGTATAGGTCTTGGCCGCTCGAATCTTATGGCATATCCCCTGGATGGTCAGGAGAATCAGTATATCTTCGCATCCCTTGTCCGTGAGCTCGGAGTATCAGGATCGCTATTTGTCATTATCTTCTTCCTTCTTATCCTCCTCATAGGACTGAGGACCGCATCAAGAGGGGCAAGGAAGGGGGATGAGCAGAGCGCGGCGCTTGCGATAGGGCTGACAATGATGATAGTGCTTAAAGCCTTCATGAACATGATGTATGTCACAGGGATGCTGCCGCTTCCAGGCATTCTCCTTCCATTCTTCAGCTATTCTCTCTCGGAAGAGGTTATGAATATAATTGCGGCCTGCATCCTCTACAGGCTTATCTATATCCTGGGAAGGAGGGACAATGCAAAGGCCTGAGAAGACGATTGCGCTCCTCCTTATCCCTGGAGTGCTGGTCATATCGCTGTATATCGCCATATCGTATCTGCCGCTTCTTACAGTAAGAAGCATTGATATCCCATATCCTGCGGCATCTGTGATGAGGGCTCTTCTGCCTATGAAGGGCAGATCCTATCTATCAGCATCAAGGAATGCCGCCGCATCGGAGATCGCCACGCTTCCATATATCGAGGATGTATCGATGCGCTATGAGAAGGGAACGCTCGAGGTGAGTCCTTCATTACGGGAAGGGGGCATCATCCTTGCATCGGACAGGAGGGCTGCTGTTCTTTTCGGCAGCGAGCTCTTCTCTGTGAGCCTGGAGGATATCCCGGTTCTCTCAGGGATCTATCCTGTGGTCGGGATAGATGATGCATACCTTGAGTATTCCATGCTCAGGGGACTTCCGGAGAGCATGCTTGATACTATTTACCATGGTTTATCGGCAGCAGGGGCAACCAGCTTGATAACATGGATGGAATATGACAATAATAGCATCAGTGGCTCTCCCGTTCTTACGATGGCTATCCCGGATCTGAATGCCTCTCTTTCCATCATGGATCAGAGCGCAGCTGGAAGGATAGAGGAGAGTCTCGGCATCATCAGAGATGAGTATATTGCCGCAGGTTCGGATGCGGTCTTCGGTGAGACTGCCCATTATGGACTATACGGTGACGGGCTCGTCAGGATTGAGAGGCAGTAGCATGGCGGCAGATAAGACTCTTGTTGGATTGGATATAGGTACAAGCTGGATCAGGTCTGTGATCGGTTCAGTTTCCAAGGATGGCCAGCTGATGATAGAGGCGATCGCAGAGCGTCCCAGCGAGGGAGTCAGGTCAGGTTCGATCGTCAATATCGAGCAGACATTGAAGATCATAAGCTCTGTCATATCGGATGCGGAGCTCCAGGCCGGTACAGAGGTCGCATCGGTGATCCTCGGAGTCGGCGGGGATCATATCAGCGGGATACAGTCCAGCGGCGTCGTAGGCATTCAGTCAAAGGATCAGGAAATCAAGAGAGAGGATATAAGAAGGTCCATCGATGTTGCACGCGCGCGCGATCTTCCGCAGGATACGGAGATCCTCCATACTCTCGTGCAGGATTTCCAGGTCGACAGCAGATCGGGGATCAAGGATCCGATCGATATGCTTGGCCATAGGCTCGATACCAGAGTCCTCCTTGTGACAGGTTCTGCATCAATCTGCCAGAATCTCAGGAAATGCGTTCAGAAGGCAGGATTGCAGGTCCAGCGCATGGTCCTTCAGCCGCTTGCTGACAGCGAGGTCGTTCTCGGCATGGATGAGAAGGAGATGGGAGCCATCGTCATAAACATCGGTTCCGGCACTACCAATATGATCGCATATGTCCAGGGCGCTCCTGTCTATGCAGGAGGCATATCGCTGGGAAGCGATAATGTCACCGGGGATATAGCCTATATGCTTCAGCTCCCTCGTTCTGTTGCCGAATCCATCAAGGTCTCCGACGGGTGCTGCCATACGCCCTCTGTATCAGAGGACGAGATGATCATCACTCCTGCTGTCGGAGGAAAGCCTCCTATAAGGTTTCCGAGAAAGGAGCTTGCCAAGCTGATAGAGCCTAGGATGGCGGAGATCTTCTCCATGCTCTATGGGGAACTTGAGAAGAACGATGTTTCAGGTACATTCGGAGCGGGTGTCGTCCTCGTCGGTGGAGGTGCCTTGCTCTCAGGTGCTACGGAGCTTGCATCCGAGATATTCAGGATGCCCGCCAGAATAGGGTTCCCGGAAGCAATCAACGGCCTGGACAGGATGTATATCGATCCCAGATACTCAACGCTTCTGGGACTTATGAAGATAGAGGCAAAGAAGTACCGTGATAATCCTTCAATAGGGAAATCAGGTAAAGATAAAGAAGGATTCGGCGGAAAGCTCAAGGGCTTTTTGGGAAGACTGTTTTAAGGAGCGATTATGGATTTTGATATTTTCGATATCGAAGATGCTGCGGCAGCAGAACAGTCGGCTCCGACAATCATAAAGGTAGTCGGTGTAGGCGGCGGCGGCGGAAATGCTGTCAACCGCATGATAGCGTCAGGGCTCAAGAAGGTCTCATTCGTTGCTCTCAATACCGATGTGCAGGCTCTTCAGCGCTCGAATGCGCAGACAAGGATCGCTATCGGAAAGGAGCTTACGGGAGGTCTTGGAGCCGGAGGAGTCCCCGAGATAGGGGAGAAAGCTGCGCTTGAGTCCAAGGATGATATCCGCGCTGAGCTTGAGAATGCCGATATGGTATTCATCACAGCAGGCATGGGCGGCGGTACAGGAACAGGGGCTGCTGCCGTTGTTGCGGAGATCGCCAAGTCTTGCGGAGCTCTCACCGTTGCAGTCGTGACCACTCCATTTGCATTTGAGGGCAAGAAGAAGCTCGTGCTTGCCCAGCAGGGAATCGACAGGCTGAGAAAGCAGGTCGATACTCTTATCCTCATCCCGAACCAGCATCTTCTGAAGGTCGTGGAGAACAACACGCCGATCAAACAGGCATTCCTTATCGCAGACAGTGCGCTCCTGCAGTCTGTCCAGGGAATCTCGGATCTCATAACGGAGCCTGGTGAGATAAATATCGATTTCGCCGATGTGAAGACGATCATGAAGGGCAAGGGCGATGCGCTCATCGGGCTTGGCTTCGGAGAAGGCGCGAACAGGGCCGTCGATGCTGCCCGTCTCGCAATCAGCAATCCTCTCCTTGAGAATGCAAGCATAGAGGGAGCCAAATCCGTTCTCGTCAATCTTGCAGGTGGTGATAACCTCACGCTCCAGGAGTATCAGGATGTTGTTGAGCTCATAACAGCCAACTGCGCAGAGGATGCCCTGATCATCGCAGGACAGAGCTATAACCAGTCCCTTGGTGACAGGATAAAGGTTACTGTCGTCGCAACAGGATTCGAGCAGAAGCCGGAGGTCAGAACGGAGTTCAATCCTGATACTGATGTTTTCCGCAGGAAGAGCGAGGAGGAGCCTCCGAAGGCAAAGGAGCCTGAACCGGAACCGGTTCCCGAGGTTGCGGAGAAGAAGGCTCCGGAGAAGCAGAGCGCTGATCCTGCTGCGATAACAGTGAATAGATGGCAGGATCTGCAGCAGCAGCTTGGAAAGCGCTCACAGGCTTCCAATGACTACTCGATTCCCGCAGTGCTGAGGTATTCACGGCACGATGATGATGAGAGATGACAGCTCCCTTCTGAAGGGTTTTTCCGATTACATCATCTTCCAGAAACGCCTCTCGGAGAAAACCCGGGAGGTTTATTCATCAGAGGCAGAGCGCTTCCTCCGCTATCTCTCAAGCCGTGGGATCGATGTCCTTTCATCCACAGCTGATGATATAGAATCCTATCTCATAGCAAGGAAGAGGGAGGATGGAATAGAGGAGAGGACAGAAGGACGTATCCTTTCATCCCTCCGCTCATTCTATCTTTTCCTTATCTCAGGAAGCGTTGTGAAGGAGAACCCTGCAGCGCTTGTCGAGAAGCCGAAGGAGAGCATGCACCTGCCTCGTGTCATAAGCGAGGACGATGTCAACGGCCTTCTCTCTTCCTTTCCCTCCGATGATCCGCTCTCGGTCAGGGACTATACGCTCTTTGAGCTCATATACTCCTCTGGCATGAGGATATCAGAGGCTGTCGCGCTTGATGTCTCTTCCTTCCATCCTGAGGAGGGGACGATAGCTGTCATCGGCAAACGCGACAAGGAGAGGCTGGTATTCATAGGGGATATCGCGAAGGATGCTCTTTCATGCTACATAAGGGAAATACGCCCCCTCCTTCTCTCCGGGCATACGGGAGAGAAAGCCCTCTTCCTGAACAGGCGCGGAGGACGTCTTACAAGGCAGGCTGCGCATAAGCGCTTCCACGAGGCGGCCGGACGGCTGGGCCTTGATGCGACTATCCATACGCTCCGTCACTCATTCGCAACCCATATGCTTGAGCATGGTGCGGATATAAGATCAGTGCAGGAGATGCTTGGACACAGCGATGTCAGGACAACTCAGATCTACACACACCTCAACACAGGTTCAATCCTTGCTTTCTTCGATAAATATTCGCCTCTTTCCGATCCAGACTGGCAGGAATAGCACTTCAGCGCGTATATAATATATGGAACTTCATGATTATTTCAGGTCGCTCTTTCCTGAGGATGATGGAAATGAGCTGGAGAGGGCTGAAAGCGATGGCATCGGAATCGGGAACATAGGGGGTATCCCTGTTTTCTACAGGGGAATACTTCCAGAGTCAGAAGGTGTCCTCATCGTTTCATCTGTGCATTCGGAGGCGGTGATCCGCGATATCTATATCTCAGCGCTTGAAGCGGCATCCTCCGGAATGGATGTCATCTCAATAGGAGACAGAGGCGGGATGCTCTCTGCGATAAAGGGTGCAGAGGATGGAGGAGGGAGGATGCACATGGTCATCTCAGAAGGGATGAGAAGCTATGAGATGAACCATGGCTGGAAGCTGAGGAGGATACTCCTCACCGGAGGCAGTGTGATAGCACCGCTCCTATGGGGCCGGGATGAAGCTGCGGCAAGGGCAATCGCGCTCTTTCTCTCATCCCACATGATAACTGCAGCATCGGGCAGATATCTCAGAAGGAACGACACGATACTCCAGGCTCTGGATGATGGGATCGATGTATTCATCCTCAGGTCATCGCTTACAGAGGGGGCCATGAGGGAGATCGTCAGGGAGGGCTGTCCCGTTGTTGACTCATATTCATCCTCCCAGGAGCTTCCGAAGGTGATTGCGTATCCGTCAGAGAAAGGCTGTTATGGATTTCATGGTGCACGTTTCGGTATAATGAGACTGCAATGGGACTAACAGAGGATTTCCTCTCCTATATCGGTGATATAAGAGGATTGTCGGAGAACACGGTTACGAACTATGGGATCGATATAAGGCACTGGAGCATATGGTCAGGGAAGCTCGGCCTTGATGAGAGGAGCTTCACCCGCGATGATGCCCTCTCATATACCAGGGAGCTCATGGGAGAGTTCTCTGAGCGTTCCGTGCTCAGGAAGCTCACTGCGCTACGTACGTACTATGGCTATCTGATCAGGCGCGGAGCTGTGGAATCCGATCCTTTTGACGGGATATCGCTGAGGATGAAGGAGAGGAGGCTGCCATCGGTGCTTACGGAGGATGAGGTCAGGGAGCTTCTCTCTCTTCCCCGCAGCGGCTATGCCGATGAGCGCGATCATATGCTCTTTCTTCTGATATACAACTCAGGTATGAGAATCTCCGAGGCTCTTTCTGTGGATGTCACGGACTTCGATTTCTCCCACAGGAGGATCCTCATCAAGGGCAAGGGAGATAAGGAGAGGTTTGTCTTCTTCTCCGAATCCACTGAGAGGGAGATCAAGGCATACATCCCTATCCTCGAGGCATTCAGAAGGGAGAAGAAGGGTGATGGCGAGGCTTTCTTCCTGGGCGGAAAGGGTGGAAGGTTGCCCTTATCAAGTGCCCATATTATCTTTGATAAGTATAGACAGAGACTTGGATGGCAGAAGGAGTTCACACCGCATACGCTCCGCCATTCATTTGCAACGCATCTGATGGACCGCGGTGCGGATATCAGGCTGGTGCAGGAGCTGCTCGGGCATGAGAGCATCTCCACGACTCAGATCTATACCCATGTGTCACGTCAGCGGCTGAGGAATGTCTATGAGATGGCACATCCCCATGCAAAGGAGAAATGAATGAGCATTCACGGCACTACAATATGCCTTGTAAGAAAGAATGGACAGGTTGCGATAGCAGGCGACGGCCAGGCTACGCAGAGCGAGGGCGGAGTTGTGATGAAGGGCAACTGCCGCAAGGTAAGGCGCATCTATGATGGAAAGATAATAGTCGGTTTTGCAGGAGCGACTGCCGATGCATTCACGCTCTTTGAGCTCTTTGAGGCAAAGCTCAGGCAGTATAATGGAGATCTCACGAGATCAGCTGTCGAGCTTGCGAAGGAGTGGAGAACCGATAAGACACTGCGCAATCTCAATGCGATGATCCTCACCTCCGATGGCGACAAGGCCTTCCTGATAACAGGTGCTGGCGATGTGCTTGAGCCAGAGTATGATGCAGCAGGGATAGGGTCCGGCGGAAGCTATGCCCTCGCAGCGGCAAGAGCATATCTTGATACAGGAAAGGACATGACAGCTGAGGAGATAGCCAGAAAGAGCGTCTCCATCGCAGCTGATATCTGCATATATACCAATCACAATATAATCACAGAGGTACAGAATGCCAGAGTTTAAGAAGAAGCTTGATGATATGGTTCCTTCCGAGATAGTGAAGAGCCTTGATGAATATGTAGTTGGACAGGATGAGGCCAAGAGGACAATCGCGATAGCAATCCGCAACAGGGTCAGACGCAAGAGGCTTCCTGAGGATGTCAGGGATGAAGTGTCCCCGAAGAACATCCTGATGATTGGTCCTACAGGTGTCGGAAAGACGGAGATCGCGAGAAGGATTGCCAAGCTTGCGAATGCCCCTTTTATAAAAGTTGAAGCAACAAAGTATACCGAAGTAGGCTATGTAGGCCGCGATGTAGAGTCCATGGTTCGGGATCTTGCAGCTGCATCTATCTCCATGGTGCGTGAGGAGATGGCCGGTCAGAAGGAGGAAGAGGTGGAGAGGCGTGTAGAGGAGAGGCTTCTTGATCTTCTTCTTCCGACTCTTCCCAAGGAGGGCTCGACAGAGATCGCTGCTGCAGATACGCGTGAGAAGTTCAGGTCGATGCTGAGAAATGGCGTCTTTGAGGAGAAGGAGATTGAGATGCCTGTGGATATGAAAGCCCATCTTGGCTTCGAGGTCATGGGCTCAAGCGGCAGCATGGAGGAGATCCAGCAGGCGCTGAACTCCCTTGGCAGCATGTTCTCATCATCTGGGAGGCAGAAGACAAGGAAGCTGACTGTGAAGCGTGCTAGGGAAATTCTCCATGAGGAGGAGATGGATAAGGTCATCGATCCGGACAAGGCCGTCGATGAGGCTATCGACAGGGCAGAGGAGATGGGGATAATCTTCATCGATGAGATCGACAAGGTAGCATCGCGCAACAGCAACTCCAACTCCGATGTATCACGCGAAGGAGTCCAGAGGGATATCCTTCCGATCGTTGAAGGCACAAAGGTCTCGACTAAGTGGGGTGTTGTCGATACTACAAACATCCTTTTCATCGCGGCAGGCGCATTCTCATTCGCAAAGCCTTCCGATCTGATTCCGGAGCTTCAGGGAAGATTCCCGCTCCGCGTGGAGCTGAAGGATCTCACGGGCGATGATTTCTACAGGATTCTCACAGAGCCGCAGAATGCGATCACAAAGCAGTATAAGGCCCTTCTCTCGACAGAGGGGGTAGAGGTCTCGTTCACAGATGAGGCGCTGAGGGAGATCGCTGATATCGCATACGAGGTGAATCAGTCGAATGACAATATCGGGGCAAGGAGGCTCTATACCGTCATGGAGAAGCTTCTCGAGGAGCTTGCTTTCTCCGCAGATGAGCTTTCCGGGCAGAAGGTCGATATCACGAAGGACTATGTAAGGCAGAGGCTTTCAGGAATTGTTGAGAATCAGGACCTTTCAAAGTATATTCTCTGATATATGCAGTATTACACAGTTGTCGCAGAGGACTATGAGAGCGCTCTGAAGAAAGCAAGGGAGCTGTATGGCAGCGATATCCGCATAAACTCCCGCCGTGATTACTTCACCCGCGGTTCCCTCTTCACACGCCGTGAGCCTAGGTGCGAGATAGTCTGCTATCTTGCCCAGGGCAGCGGTAAGAAGAGGAAGGTCACCGACGAGAAGGATATGAATGAGTTCGAGAAGGAGGCCAGGACTCCCGATCCTTCCTCCCTCTCCGCGAAGGAGCGCCTTGATACAGAGGTCTACAGGGAAAAGGAGAGCCCGAAGGCAGAGAAGGAAGCCAGGATGCTTCTTGAGGAGAACCATATAACAGAGCCTCTCTTCTCAAAGCTTCTTGAGAATCTTCCTTCAGATAAGGATCCGAGGCAGGTCCTTCCAGACAGGATCCTCTCCCTTTCAGGGGTGGATTATACAAGGCAGGTCCATCCAAAGCGCTTTGTCGTCTTCATCGGACCTACGGGCTCTGGGAAGACAACTACGCTGGCAAAGACAGCCTACCTCTACTCAAAGAGCGGGAAGCGAGTTGCGATAATCTCCCTTGATACCTACAGAGTAGGTGCCTATGAGCAGATCAAGGCATTCGGAGATGCCCTCTCGATTCCTGTCGCGACAGCAGGAGCGGAGGATGAGCTTGTATCCGCATATGAGTCCTTTTCCTGGAAGGATGTGATATTCATCGATACGATGGGCCTTTCCCCGAAGGACCAGGAGCTGAATCTGAGGCTGCGCGCTCTTCTCGGAGTCCTCGATAGGGATAGAACGGATTTCATCCTCACAATCTCCGCTTCTATGAAGGAGGAGGATGCGATGGAGCAGTTCTCGTCCTATTCGGAGTTCGGGATCTCATCGCTGGCGGTTACGAAGCTCGATGAGACTGAGACAATAGGCAATGTGCTCTCGTTCTCCTATAAGACCAAGACTCCCATTATGCTCTTCACAGACGGACAGAAGGTCCCTGATGATATAAAGAAAGCATCATCTGCATTGATCCTTGAGCATCTGAAAGGCTTTGGTTTGGATATGAAGGGCTACAGATCCCAGGTCTCTGAGATCTCCTGAAGAATAGCGTAATTCTCTTCTGCAGTTGAATATGCCCTGAGCTTGCCAGCCTTTCTGGCATCCTCAGGCACCTTGTGGTTCTCATTCCTGTACAGCGTTCCGCCTTCTCCTGTGACGGAGAGTATCAGATCGGATGCCTTTCCGTTCCCATCATCGCCCGTGATCGCAGCAATTGTCCCATCGACGAAGTACAGGATCGTCATCCCTGGAAGTGACAGCTCTGAAAGACTGTACTGGATATCCTGATCGATGGAGAGCATCACTGTCGCACCTACTGCGATATTCTCTCCCGGTACAGGGACTGGTGAAAGGAATGCATCCATGAGCTTCTCTATGCCAGTTGTCCCTCTGAGATCATCATCTGTCCTGCCGATGAAAGGGAAGGCCGATTCCGGTACAAGGAGCTTCCGTCTCTCGATATATGCAAATGAGAGGGAATCCTCCAGCCCGGAAGATCTTATGCTGTTCTCAATGGCTATGATATCCTCAGCGGAAGGTATGTCATTTATGACGATGAAGCCATCACCCTTCTCGATCCTTGTCTGTATGGATATCGCATTCTCATCGGTATATCCGGAGATGAATGCGGCAAGCTCTGATGCAGGGTGGGTTCCTCCCTCCAATATGCTGAATCCGTAATCCGGAGCCTGAAGGGCAAGTATATTGCCGTTTCTGTCTACGATGCTTCCTCGTATCAGAACAGATGGCACGACCGGATCCCTGTAGCCATCAGGTCCGGGCAGGGAAACAAGCAGAGCAAGACGCAGTATGACCAGGGCCGCAGCAATGGTAACCAGAATGCCTGATATCAATCCGGGCTTATTGCCATTATCACTCATAGATATCTATAATAGTGTGAGGTTGAAGGATTGTCGATAGTATGGGCAGAAACAGTTATGATGATATGCTCCCGGAAGGATATAGGGAGAAACGCTCCGGAAGCAGGGGAACATCGCTCCTGATTGCTTTCATAGGTGTTCTTATCACTCTTATTGCGATCGTCCTCTATCTTATGTTCACTCCCCATGATGATCCAGATGATTCTTCCGTATCGGATATCAGTGCTGTAAGCTTCTCAGTCGATGAGCCCGCAATCCTTGAGAATGAGGCTCCTGAGTCAAGGCACTCCGCTGAGGAAGAGGCTTCAGAGGTTGAATATTCGGTCGAGGCGCATATAGCATCACCTCATTACAGGGAATACAAAGTCAGCGCCGGCGATACATTGGAGTCGGTTGCCTCTGCCTTTGGCCTTACCGCTGATACCCTTGTCAATTTCAATGGCATAACGGATCTCAATTCAGTGAAGGAAGGCTCTGTCCTGAGAATTCCTGATTCAGATGGCTCCTGGTATACAGTCATGCCTGGTGATACTCCATCCTCGATAGTTTTCTCACGCTCTCCTGAGATAACGGAAGATGATCTCCTGTCATTCAATGGGATTGATGGAGTCACAGCAGGAGACAGGATATTCATACCTTATCCCGAAGCCGCAGAGGAAGCAGAGAGGATCTTAATTCTTCCGATTGCCGATGGCTCTGTAACAAGACGCTTCGGCTCTATCTACAACGGCGAGAAGCTCAAAGGCCTTGTAATGAAAGGAGAGCCTGGTTCTGCTGTTGTCGCAGCCGCAGATGGTAAGATCCAGGATTTCCCGAATGATCCTGATTATGGCAGAGGCATTGTCATCTACCATGATGGGGGATATGTGACGGAGTACTATGGTCTTGAGACCATCATGGTCGGAACGGGATACTCCGTGACACAGGGTGAGCCAATAGGATCAATCGGAACAAGCAGCACGTACTTTGATGGTGAGCCCGCGGTCTTCTTCTCCGTGAAGCAGTCAGGGATAGCTCTTGATCCGGAGAGCCTCATCTGAGATATGCCGATTTTCCTTCAGGGGTTCTTTGCAGGATTGGCATATGCTGCTCCGATAGGGATGCAGAATGTATTCGTAATCAATTCAGCAGTCTCCGTACGGATACCCAGAGTCCTTGCTGTATCATTCATTGTGATCTTCTTTGATATATCCCTTGCTTCTGCATGCTTTTTCGGAATCGGAGCAATCATTGAGAGATTCATGTGGCTGCGTCTCCTTATGTCTTCTGCAGGGAGCATCTTTGTCCTATATATGGGCTTCAGGCTGGTGCTATCAAAGGCAGAAGAGGTTAATCCTGAGAAAAGCAATGCTTCGATTGCGAAGACTATCTGCACGGCATTCTTCGTCACTTGGTTGAATCCTCAGGCGATTATAGACGGCACACTGATGCTCGGAGCTTTCCGGTCATCTCTCAGCGCAGAGGAGGCCATACCGTTCATGGCAGGGGCCGCAGCAGCTTCCTTTTCGTGGTTCACAGGTCTTTCTTCAGTGGTCTCTCTTTTCAGCAGCCGATTCAGATCCGGCACTATACGTATGATCAACATCATATCTGGCAGCATAATGCTCTTCTACGGTGTTTCGCTTATGCGGAGCTTCTTCTCTCTGCTTGGCACCAATTTGCTCTGATTATGGGATAATTCCCAATTTCTCCAGGATTTACGTTAAATCCATGTTAACAACTTCCATGATGGATGATAGGATTGAATATGGAGGATTGAGATGAGGAAGATAGGAATTATCCTGATTGCATCTGTCATGGTGCTTGTAATGGCATCGTCATGCCGCGTTGTCCATATAGTGACACCTGAGGATTTCTTTGAGACAACAGGCGAGG
>CALXKS010000035.1 GCA_944389015.1 uncultured Spirochaetaceae bacterium | reverse complement strand
AGAACTATGCTCTCTATCCTCACATGACCGTATATGACAATATGGCATTCGGTCTCAAGATCAGGAAGTTCCCGAAGGATCAGATTGACCAGCGCGTAAAGGAAGCTGCGAAGATCCTCGACATCGAATCACTCCTCGACAGAAAGCCGAAGGCACTCTCCGGTGGCCAGAGACAGCGTGTTGCTGTAGGAAGAGCTATCGTCAGAAAGCCAAAGGTATTCCTCTTCGATGAGCCTCTCTCAAACCTTGATGCAAAGCTCAGAGTCCAGATGAGAGCTGAGATCTCAGGTCTCCACAACAGACTCAAGGCAACAATGATCTATGTTACCCATGATCAGGTTGAGGCTCTCACGATGGCTGACAAGATCGTCGTCATGAAGCTCGGTGTGATCCAGCAGATCGGCGGCCCGATGGAGCTTTACAATGAGCCTGACAACAAGTTCGTTGCAGGATTCATCGGTTCTCCACCCATGAACTTCCTTGTGACTACAATAAAGAAGGAAGGAGACAAGGTATATGCAGATGAAGGCACATTCCGCCTTGAGGTGACTCCTGCACAGGCCAAGTTCCTCCAGCCATATATCGGCAAGGATGTCACATTCGGAATCAGACCGGAGGATGTTGAGTTCTCGCACACACCTATCGACGGCAAGACAATCAATGGCCATGTATCCGTTGTTGAGCCGCTTGGTTCAGAGACCCAGGTCTATGTATCAACATCCAAGGCAAAGGTTGTTGGAAAGATCGATCCGACCGTCATTCCTCAGCCTGATGAGAAGGTTGCGCTCATCGTCAACATGGAGAAGGCAAAGTTCTTCGACCTTGACACAGAGCTTACAATCCGCTGAAGAAAGGACAATCCTTGAGACTGCCGCAGGAATGCGGCAGTTTTTCATTCAAAAAAAATCCTCTGGATCTCGCCAGAGGAATATATGAAATCATTTCCATCAGCCGAAGAATCTGCTGTATATGGCCTTTACAGCCTCATCCGCCTGATTCTCCTTCACCCCGATGAGGATTGTAGTATCAGAAGCCCCTGAGTTTATTGAATAAGCAGGGATTCCTGCGTCCTTCATCGCAATGACGGCCTCAGCTGCTGTAACTGACTCATCCATGCCATTGCCGGCAATTCCAACAATCGCATAACCATGATCCACAGTGATTGAATCAAGGCTGAAGTCCTTCATGAGGCGGTCGCACATCGCCTGGCATACGCTCTCTGAAGCCTGCTTTGTCTCAAAGAACCAGACTATGGAATCGATACCGAAAAGCGAGAAGCATGGTCTGATGCCGAAAATATGGAGCATTGTCAGGAGAGAATGCCTCATGCCTGATTTCTTGAAGAGCATAAGCTTCCGGAGACTGATGCAGGAAAGCCCCTTTCTGGCGGAGATTCCGGAAATACCGCGGCATTCAGAAGAAGGAAGGATCATCGTGCCTGGATCCTCAGGCCTATTGGTATTCCTTACATTGATAGGTATTCCCGTATGATAGACAGGGGCGATAGCCTCCTCATGGAAGACAGAGGCACCGACATCTGACAGCTCCCTCACTTCCTTATATGACATGGAAGGGATGACTTCGGCATTCGAGACAACCCTTGGATCTGCCCGGTAGATGCCTGAGACATCGGTCCAGTTCTCATAGGTATCAGCATTGAAAGCCTTTGCTATTATCGCACCGGTTATATCGGATCCCCCTCGGGAGAATGTCTTCAGGACACCCTGCTCCGTTTCACCGTAGAAGCCGGGGATGACATAGTGCTTACCCTTCTCTATTCTGGCAGCGAGCTTCTGATATGTCGCATCATTCACAGTCGAATCGGAGTTGATGACGATAACATCAGCAGCATCGATAAGCTCCCATCCGAGATACCTGCTCATGATATATGCAGAGAGGAATTCCCCTCTGGATGCAGCATAATCGGCACCGTGTCCTGCATCTATCGATACCCTTATATCATCAAGCATCTCGGAAAGCTCTTTCACATCGAGCCTGAGCTCTGCAGCTATGCTGCTGAAGCGCTTGACTATCTCATTGAATACGGGACGGCATGACTGTCCTTTCTGGACAAGGGAATTGCAGCGGTAAAGAAGATCGGTGATCTTCTCATCATCCTTATTCCTCTTTCCCGGAGCTGATACTACCACGGCAGCACGCTCGGGATTGCTCTCAAGAATCGCTTTGACCTTCTTCATCTGGGAAGCATCCGCAAGGCTGCTCCCTCCGAATTTGCATACTATCATCTACAAGGCCTCCGGGGCTGATTTTATTTGGAATCCGCTGCGATAATCAAGCACGGGGAAAATGGAACGTTGTTGCAATTAATTTTTCTTTTAAATATAAAGGAGGCATGGACACAGAAATCAAGCAGAACATTATGGGATATGAGCCGATTGGAAAGCTCATAATGAAGATATCCCTGCCATTGATGCTCTCCATGCTGGTACAGGCTCTATACAATGTCGTTGACAGTATATTCGTATCGCGTGTCTCAGAGCTTGCCCTGACTGCGGTCTCCCTTGCCTTCCCGCTGCAGAATCTAATGATAGCATTCAGCGTAGGCACGGCGGTAGGTGTCAACTCCTACCTTGCAAGAAAGCTCGGGGAAGGAAATGCGGAAGAGGCAGAGAAGGTTGCCGATACCGGGATATTCCTTGCTATAGCCACCTGGCTCCTCTTCGCGCTTTTCGGTATTTTCGGAACACGCCCATTCCTTTCGATGTATACAGATGATCCTGTGCTGCTGGATATGTCCGCCAAGTACAGCTGGATCTGCCTTGTCTTCTCATTCGGCATCTTTGTTGATATCACAGCAGAACGCATCATGCAGGCTACAGGCGATTCCATTCACCCGATGATCACACAGACAGCGGGAGCTGTAACGAATATCATCCTTGACCCTGTATTCATCTTCGCATTCAACATGGGGGTTGCCGGTGCTGCGATAGCAACTGTCATAGGGCAGATCGTATCGATGGTGCTTGCACTGTTCTTCGTTCAGAGGAACAAGTACGTCAAGCTACACCTCTCAAGGAAATTCAGGCCATCGCTGAGGGTCATAAAGGAAATCTATGCAGTCGGTGTCCCGACGATAATAATGAACAGCGTTGGCACGATAATGGTAAGCACGCTCAATTCGATACTCATCGCATTCAGCACAACTGCTGTATCGGTATTCGGAGTCTACTTCAAGCTCCAGTCATTCGTATTCATGCCAGTATTCGGACTCCAGAGCGGTATGATACCTATAATCGCATACAACTTCGGAGCAAGGAACAAGAAGAGGATGACAAGAACGGTGAAGATCGGAGGATTGATCGCCCTTTGCATAATGATCATCGGATTCGCTATATTCCAGCTGCTTCCGGATCTCCTTCTCTCCTTCTTCGCAGCTTCCGAGGAGATGCTTGAGATCGGCAGGCCGGCGCTCCGCATCATATCGATCTGCTTCATTCCTGCGGCGATATCAATAAGCTTGACATCTGCTTTCCAGGCGACAGGTGTAGGATATGCATCGATGGTCGTATCCATTGTCCGTCAGCTTGCGGTTCTCCTCCCTGTCTCAAAGCTTCTTTCGATGACAGGCATCCTGAACAATGTTTGGTTCGCATTCACCATTGCAGAGGCTGTCGGCCTTACGCTTTCGATTCTTTTCTATATCCATATCTACAGGACGAAGATAAAACCACTGGAAACCAGAGTCTGAGCCAGTTGTTCCAATTTGATATTCCGCTTTGGGATGCAGAAAATGCATCCCAATCTTTTTGTTGACATAATATTTTGCTCTACATATACTTTTGGAGGTTTTAGGAGAAAAGATGGCAAAGGAAGAAGCAATTGAAGTAGAGGGAGTCGTAAAGGAAGCGCTTCCCAATACGATGTTCCGTGTAGAGCTTACAAACAAGCTCGTTATTCTTGCACACCTCTCGGGGAAGATGAGAAAGCATTATATCAGGATCGTTCCTGGCGATACAGTGAAAGTCGAGCTTTCCCCGTATGATCTGACAAAGGGCAGAATAGTCTACCGCGAGCGCTAAGCTTTCAATATTATCCAGAGCGCTCCTGATCCTCCAGCGGAGAGCGGAGCGCTTGCACGCTCAGAGACAAGCCCACTTTCATCTAGGATTCTTATCACAGTCTGGCGCAGCACCCCTACTCCATCCTCGCTATGGAGACCTTTTCCGGTTATTATCGATATCTTCCTGAGTCCATTCTCAGAACACTCATGAAGGAAACGTCTTACTTCGTCCTCTGCTTCCTTCACAGTATTCCCATGGAGATCAAGCGTAGCCTGAGGAGGCATTGTGCGGAGGCGTGAGATCGGAAAGACGCTGCGTTTACGCTCATCAGCCTCTCCCTTTTCCTTTATATACTCCTCGAATGTCTTCTCACCATCGTGCTTCTCATAGTCATTGAGAATCGTAGAGAAAGGCTTCTGCCCCTTATATGCAGGAGCATGGGCTCTTTCCCCGCTTGAAGGAGGCAGATCCTGCTTCTCATCCATGCTCTCAGGCTCTGGTCTCGTAAAGGACTCATTCCTTCCTCCGAAAATGGACCAGGAAACACCTTCTGCCCTGGATTCTCCATCCTCCGGCTTCCTGAAAAGAGTATCTTCCGGAACAGGAACCGAAGGCTTTGGGCCAGAAACAGGGATCTTCTTATCTTCCTTCTTCTTTTCAGCATTATTCCTGTTCCCCTCGAACTCCGAGAGGATTTCAGAGAACGATCTTGAAGGGGAGTATTCAGGACTCCGCCGTACCGCAGGGCTTTCTTCAGGTTTTCCTTCTTCCTTTATTTCTGCTTCTGGCTCCTGACGTGTGAAGCTCTCATTCCTGCCGCCGAATATAGTCCATGAGACAGAGGGGGAAACGCTGTCATCCTCATCCATCTTCCTGAAAAGTCCGCCTCCCTCATCAGGAAGAGGCATTTCCTCCCTGGACTCTGCTGATTCCGATTCCTTTCTGGCAGGCTTCCTTCCCTCAAAGCTATCAAGGATATCACCGAAGGAACGGGTGGGATTGTAAACGCTCTTCCTGGTCTCTCCGGAGACGGGTCTGGTCTTTTTTCTGCCCTTTCCCTCCCACTGGTCGAGTATCGCGCCGAAGTCAGTCTTCTTCTCTTCAATCCTTCTCCCTTTCGGCGCTGGCATCGAATAAGGATTGCCTGTATGCTCGAATGAGTAAAGAATATCGGCAAATGATGATGAGGGATCATAGCCCTGGACAATCTCCGAGGGCTTTCTGGGCTTTACGGGAACAGCGGCGGTCTTCGCCTTCTTCTCAGGCTCCTTCTTCTCAACAAGCCGGATGCCTGCAAACGGGGACGGGTCCCTCTCATCATCAATAAGGCGGCGCTTGATATCGGCCGCCCTTGTCTTCTTCTTTCCTTTCACTCTTACGCTTCCCTGATATCCAGGACCTCTGCGACAAGAGGCTTCATGAGATCAAGAAGCTCTGTCTTTGTGCAGCCCTGCACTTTGATAGTGCAGATGGCATTTGTCGGATCGGTGCCTGTGAATGTACCAAAGGATACGATATCAAGGCCCTTGGCAGCAAGAGCCGCGCTTATACGGGCTATGGTTCCGGGTTTATCCTCAACAAGGAATGACATCCTCACGCCGTAATGCCTTGCTCCGAATAGCTCAAGAAGAATACGGAACATATCGCTCTTCGACACAATCCCTACAAGCTTGTTTCCCTGCACAACCGGAAGACATGATAGATCCTGATCGACCATCAGCCTTGCAGCTTCCTCTACGGTGGTATCTTCGCTGATTGTGACGACATCCTTCGTCATGAGATCCCTGACCTTCAGCTTTGACAGCAGATAGGCCATCTCATGGATTGAAAGGCTGGTTGCAGGAGATGGAGATGCATGAAGGACATCCTTCTCCGTTATGACACCAACCAGATTCTTATCTTTATCAAGCACGGGGAGCCTGTGGACCTTCTCCCTCTTCATCAGGTCAGATGCCTCCCCTACGGACATCTCCGGAGTAGCTGTAACAGGATTGCGGGTCATGCGCCTTGATATGATCATATTGCCTCCTAATATTGATGATAAACCCAACACACTTCTTTTCAAAGATGTTTGGAGCTCAATGGAGCGAATTATCCTCAGTCTTCCGCCTCTCCCCTCGTTACTTTTCCCATGAGGAAGAATGCGATAAGCATGAATATAAGACCGAATATGAAGAGCGCAGGGTATCCGAAGAGGTCTATCGAACCTCCTGCCAGCGGAGGGGCGACGATGGAAGCCATCTGCGAGAAGAAATAATATGCTCCTGTATATATTCCCATGGTATTGTAATCAGCCATCTGCCACAGCATCGGGAATGAGTTCGTGACGACAGTTACCCAGAATATGCCGAAGAGGAAAAGAAGCATCCAGAATGAAGCGAGGCGCAATGCAGGGCTGAGGCCTTTCGTCATCGTGCCATGGAGAAAAACAAGAAGGAGAACGACGACAATGGCTATCAATGCCATGCGTATTGTCTTCTTTCGTCCATGCTTGTGAGCAAATCTGCCGGAAGGGACTGCGAACACAGCGTATGCTATACCTACCATCCCTGAGGAAAGAGCCGCTGTTCCTGCGCTGGTCCCGAGCTCTGTCACTGTATAGATGCCGATGAAAGGAAGAATGCCCTGGTATGCGATGAACCAGCAAAGAAGCGACAAGAGAATGAAAAGAGCGCTTTTATCCCCCTCTCCGAATATAGCGCGGAGGCTTTTGAGAACAGGCTCGCTCTTCTCCTTCTTCTCCCCGCTGCCCTGTCCTTTCCCTTCTTTGACGAATATGAAAAGAAGGACAACTGCGAGAATCACGAAAACGGAAGCAACGGGGAAAGCCAGAACCTTATCAACAGGACCAGCACCAGGAACATTTATGACCACATCCATCAGTCTGGCAAGGACCACCGTCCCGAGTATTGTCGCAAGTCCTCCCATCGTGTTGATAACACCATTGGCCTCGCTCCTGAGATCTGCAGGGACCATATCAGGCATCAGAGCGACTACAGGACCGCGGACTGCCTGCTTGAATATATTCAGAAGAAATACCGTGACAATGAGGAATACAAGCGATTCCAGAGCCGCAAACGGCACGAGAGCGAAGAAGACCGCTGTAAGCGGAAGGAGCGTTATGATATATGGCATACGCCTTCCGATACGGGTCTCTGTCCTGTCCGAGAGGGCGGAGAATACAGGGATAAGGAAAACAGCAAGGATGTTATCAAGCGTCATCACAGCTCCTACCAGAGCCGATGAGCTGATATAATTGCTGAGAAACATCGGAACGTAGTTATCGTACAGCGGATCCATGAGCCCCATTGTGAAGAACCCAAGTCCGATCAGGAATGTAGTGGCATAATAGCCGGAAAGGCTTTTCTTCTTTTCTTTCTGCATAGTGAGAGTATAGCAGAAAGGGATGGATGCTTGCACCTTTCTGCCCGCTGGTGATATAAAATCGGCATGCCGATTACATCAATTGAGGAGCTTTCCAAGCTGATTGAGCTCTCCGACAGCGAAAAGGACTGGAAGGAAGGGAAGATGGGGTCTCTTCCCCTTCTGATATCCGATCATATTGCATCGATGCTATCGATACCTGCCATACGGAGACAGTTCGTCCCCTCTTATCCTGAGAATACAGATGAGACAGGAGATCTTGATCCTCAGGAGGAATGCCTGCACGAGAAGACGAGAAGGCTTGTCCATCGCTATCATAACAGAGCTGCATTCCTGGTCACGGACAGGTGCTTCTCATATTGCAGGCATTGCTTCAGAAGAAGGTTCACAGGCTCTCTCCAGGGACCTGCATCAGATGAGGAGATAACAGAGGCTGCCAGATATGCAGGAAACCACAGGGAGATCGGGGAAGTCCTTCTGACAGGAGGCGATATGTTCACCCTCTCCGATGAGAGGATCGGCTTTCTTCTCGATACATTCAAGAAGATCTGCCCGGATGTCATACTAAGGCTATGCACCAGAGCTGTAGCAGTATACCCGGAGCGCTTCACGGAAGATCTCTTCGCTATCATCAGGAAGAACCAGAAAGGCGCTCCCTACTATCTCATGACACAGTTCAACCATCCCGCAGAGCTGACAGCTGATGCGATCGCTGCTGTGAAAGGCTTCATAGACCTAGGCATCCCCGCCATGAACCAGACAGTGCTTCTTTCCGGTGTGAACGATGATGCGGATACACTGATAGAGCTTTCGAACAGACTCCTGTATAACAGGATAAAGCCATACTACCTTTTCCAAGGGGATCTTGTTAAAGGCACACAGCATCTGAGAGTCCCTATTGAGAAAGGACTTGAGATCGAAAGGAAGATGAGACTGGAGCTTTCCGGTCTTGGCATGCCCCAGTATACGATCGATCTGCCCGATGGAGGCGGAAAGGTAATACTCACAGAGAACCATCTTATAGAGAAAAAGGGCCGTGACTATGTTTTCACGACCCCTGAAGGTGGAACGAGGATATATCCCGATCCGATCAGTTGATGAACGCAGCAAGCTTCTCCAGCTCTCTCTGCCTCATCTCCTCACGTGCCCTGTTGTAGTCCTCCTGGCTTGCGCCTGGTGCGACAGCAGGCTCTGATGAGAAGACAGGTGCGGAGATGCTCTCACGGGCAGGAGCAGATGTCTCAGCTGCAGGTTCAGGGATACCATACTCTGAGAGGAAATAGGAGATCACATCCTCAGCTATCACATCCCTATACTTCTCGTAGAGATCTATTGCTATAGCCTCTGCATCTATCTCCTCAGCCTCCGGAACAGATTCAAGCACTGCCTTGGAGATATCCTCGATTATATAGCTGCGGTTCGCTTCATAGAGCTCTGCTGAGATCTCTCCCATTCCAAGAAGCTCAGAACGCTCGCCTGCACTCATTGCACTGTATCTTGCGATAGCTTCGCTTATGACATCCTCTGCAACGGCGCTTCTATGCGCTGCATATATTTCAGAGACGATCTTCTCCGCATCAATAGGCTCATCCTCTGGAATCGCTCCGATGATATCGGCAAGTATGGCATCTCTGTTATCCATATAGAGCATCTGGGCTATAGCATCGATTCCGAGAAGCTCTGCCCTATCCTCTGGGGAAAGCGATGAATACTCACTGACTGCACGGTCTATCACATCCTGGGCGATAAGATCCTTGCTGCTCTCATAGTATTCGATGATCGCATCCTCGATAGCGCTCTTCTGGAGCTCCGGAATGACAAGTGATGAGGAGATCAGAGCGACGATCCTTGCTGTCGCATCTGAATATGCCTCGGCATCGGATGTGCCAAGCCTTGAAGCGACAAGCTCCGCAATGCTCTCAATATTCTCATCTGTGACGATTCTTCTTACAGCTTCCTCGACTCCGCGCTCCTGTATTCCGGAGAATATCAGAGAGGCTTCCTCGCCATTCACCCAATCGGAGACATATTCTGGAACGATTGACTCGATGGATGCTGAGACTGCGCTGATGAACTCTTCATCTGAGAGGAGGAGCTCCCGTACCTTCTCAGCCATCTTCTCCTCTTCCGTCAGAGCTGTGATATCGGTCTCAAGCGGTTCAGCGACAGAAAGCAGAGGTTCCTGCTGCCTTGCTCTGGCTTCCTCCAGCACCTCACTATCCGTTCCCGGTCTGACAGCCAGCATGGCAATGAAAGTAACAACCGCCAGCACTGCGGTAACCGAAAGCAATATGATACGCGTTTTCCTGCCCATTATTCCGCCTCTTTGTAAAGAATAGCACAGCATTCAGCGACTTGTCGAGAAAAGAGAACGGAGCAAGGGGAATGTATCAGGCAAGGGCCTCGGAGAAGTACTCTGCCTGCTTCCTCAGATCCTCCATCCCTGAATTGTTGAATATCGTCACAATGCGCTTTCCTGATGAGAAGAGACTCAGACCTATCTCCTTCTGCGCGTCTGACCGGGCCCGGAATGCATCTGCTGTCATGCCATCCCTGGAAAGAGCCCTCTCGAGACGTTTCTCATAAGGAGCCGTGACAAGTACGATGATATCGCATGATGGGACGAAATCCATCTCTTCAAGAAGCGCAGCATTTATAACAGCTCTCAGCCCCTTCTCCTCTGCAATCCTGGCATCGGCAAGAGCTTTCTCCCTCATCCATGGATGGGTTATTGAATTGAGAACCGAAAGCTTTTCCGGATCGGAGAAGACAACAGGGCCGAGGATCTTCCTGTCAACAGAGCCATCAGCCCTGAATATGCCATCCCCGAATGCTTCGGCAAGAGCCTTTCTGTTATTCTCAAGAGCCTCATGCCCAAGCTTGTCAACATCGATGACAGAGAATCTGCCGCAAGGAAGAAATGATGCGAACAGATCCTTTCCCGCACATGATTTTCCCGTCAGCCCTATGATCATCAGTGCATATCTCCCCAGGATGAGCCGAACTCGAGCGATGCCCTCAAAGGCACAGTCAGCTCTGCGGCATTCTCCATCTTCTCTCTGACGAGAGCCGCCATCACATCCTTCTCATCGGAAGGAACCTCGAATATAAGCTCATCGTGCACCTGCAGCAGCATCCGTGACTTCAGGCCTTTCTCAGAGATTGCACTGTCGATTGCAATCATGGCCTTCTTCATTATCTCCGCAGCAGTTCCCTGGATCACTGTATTCACAGCAACGCGCTCTGCACCCGCCTTCTCGACCTTGTTGGAGCTGTTGATGCCAAGGACTTCCCTGATATGCCCGGCAGCTGTTCTGACAGATCCATGGCTGGAAGCATAGGCGTTCACCTTATCAACAAAGGCCCTGACCCCGGAATAGCGGTCGAAGTACTTCTTTATGAATTCCGTTGCCTCGCTTCTCGAGATCCCCAGCTCATTGGAAAGCCTGTATGCCGACATTCCGTACATTATCCCGAAGTTGATTGTCTTGGCGATCCGCCTCTCTCTCGCATCGATCTCATCGACATTCTTCGAGAAGATCATCGAGGCAGTATACCTATGTACATCGGTACCGCTTATGAATGCGTTTCTGAGGCCTTCATCCCCGCTCATATGGGCAAGGACGACAAGCTCGATCTGGGAGTAATCCGCAGAAAGAAAGACGCAGCCTTCATCAGGAGTGAACGCGCTTCTTATCATCCTGCCTTCATCGGTACGCACCGGTATGTTCTGCAGATTCGGGTTGCGGGATGAAAGACGGCCGGTTGCCGTTCCTGTCTGAAGGAATGATGTATGGATCCTTCCATTCCCATCTGAAAGAGATGGAAGAACATCGATATACGTACTCATGAGCTTTGAAAGCTGTCTGTACTCAAGGATGTATTCAATGAGCTTTCCGCCCACCCCTCTGAGCCCCTCAAGCGTCGCTGTATCTGTCGAATATCCATACTGGGTCTTCTTCCCTGCAGGAAGAGAAAGCTCTTCGAATAGGACCTTTGAGAGCTGTCTTGTGCTGTTGAGATTGAACTCATGGCCTGCAATGCCATAGATCTCCGAGACAAGACTCTCTATGCGCTTGCTGCACTCATCGTTGAGGGCATTGATTCTCTCCTCTGAGAGGTGGATTCCCCGTCTTTCCATACCGGCAAGGATGCGGATAAGAGGAAGCTCATACTCATTGAGCACTCCGAGAAGAGATCTCTTCTCAAGCCTCTCGGAGAGTATCAGGTAAAGCCTGTATGCAATATCGCTGTCCTCAGCAGCATACTCTGTTGCTTTATCAAGCGGGACGGATGAGAACTGCATCCCGTTCTCGACCACATCCTCATAGCGTATCGTCTGATGGGCAAGATACCGAGAAGAGAGCTCATCAAGATTATACACATTGGCATTGGAATCCAGAAGCCATGCTGCGATCATCGTATCGAAATGGATGCGTTTTATATCAGAGCCAAGCGTCCAGATTGTCTTGAGGTCATACTTCACATTCTGGTTTATCACGGCAAGACGACCTGAGGCCAGGAACTCATCAAAGAGCTCCTTAACGCTATCAGGAGAGAGATAGCTCCTTCCTTCCGCATATAGCGGAGCATAATATGCGACCCCCTCCTCGAATGAGAATGAGAAACCGACTATGGAGGCATTCTCCTCAAGGCCCGTAGTCTCTGTATCGAGGGCAATCACACCGCCATTCTCCTCGGCTTTGCGGAAGAGCTCTCTGATCTTGCCGATATCCGTAATGGCACTGTACTGCCCTTTCCTATCCTCAGGTATGGAATCATCCGCACTGCGGTATGGAGCTGAGGGCTCCTGCTTTATCCTTTTCAGAAGCGTCCTGCAACCGTATTTCTCAAAATCAGGAGCTGCAGCCGAGCTGTCTATGCTCTCTGCGCTGATTGAGGCGAAATCAAAGGTCTCCGGAAGAGCATCCCTGCACAGGACAATCAGCCGCCTTGAGAGCTCTGCATCGCTTCTGCCTTCCTCCAGCTTCTTCCTTGTGCCTGCAGGAAGCATATCGATATGCCTGTAAATCCCCTCCAGCGTCTCATACTCGGAAAGAAGCTTCACTGCGCCCTTCTCTCCCAGACCTTTGATACCTGGTATGTTATCTGCCTTATCTCCGATTATCGTAAGGTAGTCAACGATCTGATCCGGCCTCACGCCATATTCCTTCCTTACTTCCTCCGCATCGTACAGTCTATACTCCTTACCGCCCTTCTGCGGGGGACGCAGGGCTGATACAAACGGCGAGACAAGCTGCATAAGATCCTTGTCGGCAGTCACCATCACAGAGTGCATCCCAGCCTTTTCGGCAAGCGTTACAAGGGAAGCGATCATATCATCGGCCTCAAAGCCTTCCCTGGATACGACAGGAACCCCCATTTTCCCAAGAGTGTCTCTGATCATTGGCACCTGAGCATGGAGATCCTCTGGAGCCTTATCGCGGTTTGCCTTGTATTCAGGATACATCTCATGGCGGAATGTAGGCTTTCTCTCATCCATCACAACAGCGATGTAATCGGCATTGTGCGAACCCGTAAGGGCAAAGAAAGTGGAGAAGAACCCGAAGTATGCGCTTATATTCGTTCCATCAGGAGCTGTAAGAGGATTGGACAGATGGGCAAAATAATTCCTGTAGATAACGGAGTAGCCATCAATGATGTAAAGCTTCGCGTCGGATTTCATAAATCAACCTCTATTTCCAGACCATCATATGCGCTTTCGGCATAAGGCGCAAACCGCCTCTGTATATCGCTATAGCCCGTCTCATGATTGATATGGGTGAAATATACCTTCTCAGCCCCTATCATCCTGGCAGCCCCGATTGCGCCATCAAATGTGAAATGGCTCCAATGAGGACGGTCCCTCAATGCCCCGATTATAAGTGTGCGGACACCGGAGAGCCTTTCCTTGTTCTCATCCCAGAGAATATCGGAGACATCCGTAAGATATGCAGTGCTTCCGAATCTGTATCCGGCGATCCTCATCATTCCATGCATTACAGGAATGAGGGTGAAAACGATATCCCCTATCTGGAAGCGGCCTCCCTCCTCCACCTCCACCGCCTCAAGCTGAGGAGCACCCTTATATGGCAGACTGGAGAATGCATATGGGAATATCCTTCTGATAGTATCAAGGGTGCTCTTCATCCCATATATGGGAAAACGTCCTCCAGAGGAAAATACCCTGAGATCATCGAGCCCCATCAGATGATCTGCGTGGGGATGGGTATATAGCACGCCATCGAGGTGTGTTATTCCCGCCCTCAGCGCCTGGATGCGGAACTCGCAGCCTGTATCGATCACGCATGAAGCAGAAGAGCTTTCAATCAGTATGGAAGAGCGCATCCTCCTATCATGGGGATCTGCTGATCGGCAGACACTGCAGCCGCAGCCGATCACAGGGACACCATGGCTTGTACCTGTTCCGAGGAAGAGAACCCTCATTCCACCCCCTGAACCTCGCTGATGAATGCATCAGCAACAGAGATGGATCCATCCGCTGCATAGCTGACAGCACTCTGGATCTTCTCAAGTCCCTCTTCGGATGTGATCAGCGTCCAGAGCCTTCCCGCATTGTCTCCGGCAGCTGCGATGAGCTGTGGGATATTCCCTGAAAGCTCTTCCTTGATCGCATCGGAGACAGGGAGTGCCTCAATTGCCCCCTCAATGACCTGATCCTGGCTGAACGCAATGCCGAAGAACTTCATCGAGACCTCCGGAACGAAGAAGAATATTATGAAATAGACGGCAATCGAAAGAAACAGAAGCCCTATGAAACCACCGATGTATTTTCTTATTCCCATAGCGCAATCATACCTTAATTCATCTGAATCGGTAAGGCCTCTGCCTCCTCAAGCCAGGCTGATACCGATGCATCTGAGGGCATCCTCCAGTCAGACCGCGGCGAGAGAGTCACCGTTCCTACCTTAGGGCCATCAGGCAGACAGCTGCGCTTGAACTGCTGGCTGAAGAAGCGGCGGATGAATGTCACCAGCCATTTCCTGATCACAGCACCATCATAGACACCGCTGAACGCTATCGATGCCAGACGGAATATCTTCCTTGGGGAGAAACCGAAGCGCACCATATAGTAGAGGAAGAAGTCATGGAGCTCATATGGTCCGACTATATCCTCTGTCCTCTGCGATATCACCCCATCCTTCGCAGGCAGAAGCTCCGGAGAGACCGGGGTTGCGAGGATATCATAAAGGACAGCTGAGGAACCATCATCAGCCGTATCTGCCGCATAACGCACGAGATAGCGCACTAAAGTCTTCGGAATCGATGCATTGACACCATACATGCTCATGTGATCGCCATTGTATGTTGCCCATCCCAGAGCCAGCTCTGAAAGATCCCCCGTTCCTATAACCATTCCCCCTGTCTTGTTCGCTATATCCATGAGGACCTGCGTCCTTTCCCTGGCCTGGGCGTTCTCATATGTCACGCTATGATCATCCTCGCTATGCCCTATATCCCTGAAATGGGAAAGAACGCTTCCCCTGATATCAATCTCCATGAAAGATGTCCCAAGGGCCCTGGCAAGAAGCTCGGCATTGCTCTTCGTTCTCTTCGTAGTGCCGAAACATGGCATAGTAACAGCTATGATATCCTCTGCTGGCCGTCCCATCATGGAGAATGCCCTGTGGGCGACAAGAAGCGCCAAAGTGGAATCAAGACCGCCGGAAAGGCCGATCACAGCCTTGGATGAATGGGATGCCTCAACACGCCTCATAAGCCCCATCGCCTGAAGCGTAAGGATCTTACGGCATCTCTCATCCCTTTCCTTCTCATCCGATGGAACGAATGGCTGCATTGCGATATGCCTGGTCAGCTGGCAATCCCTCTCCTCATTATCGATATCAACATAGCAGAATCCATTGCAGGATACAGGGAATGTATTCATTCGCATCCTCTCGGACGAGATTCTCTCCGTATCGATCTCGGAAATGATGTATGAACCGGAAGAGAACGAGGATGAAGCAAGCACGGTTCCGTTTTCCGCAATGATATTGCTGCCTGTGAAGACCATGTCAGTAGTGCTCTCCCCCACAGCTGCATCCGCATAGACATAGCCCGCGACGAGCTTCGCTGACTGCATGGATACAAGATTCCTCCTGTACTCCTCCTTGCCGATTATCTCATCGGATGCAGATGGATTGAGGATCACAGTGGCACCAGCTGCCGCCAATGCGACCGATGGACTCTCAGGAACCCAGAGATCCTCGCAGATCTCGCATCCTGCAAGAAGAGTCGAAGGATGGGCAAAGCGGAGCACGGTGAACATTCCGAACGGGACCTTCTCCCCCATGAACTCGACGATCTCATTGCACTCAGGAGCCGGAGTGAACCAGCGTCCCTCATAGAACTCTCCATACATCGGTATATTCTTCTTCGGGATGATCGCCACGACCTTCCCCCTGTAGATAGCCAACGCAGTGTTATACAGCTTGCCATACCGTATATACGGATAGCCGACGACAATCAGCGCATCCATATCCCCTGTCTCGGAAAGAATCCTTCCAAGGGCCTTCTCCGAAGCATCCTGCATCGTCCTCTGGAAGAAAAGATCGGCAGATGTATATCCGGGGATAGAAAGCTCAGGAAACAGTATGATAACAGCTCCATCACCATAGGCCTTCTTCGAGAGCCCTATGATGCCTTCAGCATTGAAAGCAGGATCAGCAGGCCTCAGATCGGGAGAGGCCGCAGCCACCTTAACAAATCCATCACGCATGGCATAATGTTATCACATCAGACGCCTTAGTCATATGATATAATCAGAAAGAAATCCGGAGGAAAGATGACAGAGGACAATTCCATCAAGGTTATATCTTTCAGGGCCATCCCCTGCAAGGCGGATGGCAGATGGTCTGTCAGGATGGAAGCGGAAGCTGAGGTCCTGAATGAAGGCGATTACACCATTGAAGGCGAGATACATAATGAGAGTACTGTCAGGACAGCCAGACTGGGGGAAGGGAGGCAGAAGATAACGCTCTCGCTTTTCCCAGAGAGTGCTGAGCTGTGGTATCCGAAAGGATACGGATATCCCCATATCTATCCATGCTCGATGAAGATCGGCAGATGGATAGGGAATGCAGTCGTTGGATTCGCAGAGGCCTCATGGAAGGACCGATGGCTGGTAATCAATGGAAGAAGGATATATATCAAAGCGGCTTACTGGACAGAGACAGAGGATGCTGAAAAGACCGTAAAGAGCGCTGCGGATGCGAATATCAATGCGCTTATCGCAGATAATCCATCAGAAAAGCTCTATGCCGCTGCTGACAGGCTTGGCGTTGTGATACTTGCAGGAAGCCAGAATACGGGGCATCCATCTTCTGTGAGGAATGAGGCTGTGCTCAGCCGTCCGGAGATCTCCCCTGCAATCCAGCCATGCCATCTTTTCAGCAGCAGGGAAGAAGAGAACGGATGCATAAGCAGCCTGAATGAGCCCGGACGGGGAAGGAAGGCACTGTTCGGCATCGAGAAGCTCTTCCGGCGCCCATCATCTTTTGAGAAGCTAGTCTATCTCACCCAGCTCAGATCTGCGTTCGATGCGATTGAGGCTGTCACCGCAGAGCGTATTGCAACTGGTGCATCGAGGGGTGCTGTGACTGGATTTCTGAAGGATTCCGCCCCTGTTTCCGAAGCCTCTCTTGCTTCAGATGGCAGCTGGAAGATACTCCAATACGCGACGAGGCTTCTCTATGCACCTCTCTGCCCTCTTATGGCAATTGAGGGATCGAAGCTGAGAATATATGCGGTCAATAGCGGAGAGGGCGAGGAGAAAGTAGAGCTATCGGTGAAAATCCGTGACTTCCATGGAGGGAAGAAGGATGCAAGGGAGTATGCGGCATCCATTGCACCGATGGAGACAAAGCTTTTCGATGAGATAGAGCTTGGCAGGATAATGCGCAATGAGTACTTCTGCTATGCGAAACTTGCGACAAAGAACTCGCTCAGGGAGAGGAATATACTTCTGGACACCCCATCTCGCCTCAAGCTGCAGGACCCGCATCTCAAGGCGGAGTGCAGGAAGACAGGTCCGAGATCGATCTCAATAAAGCTTACTGCGGAGAAACCTGCGTTCTATGTCGTGATCGATTCAGGTCCGGTGAAGGGAATCTTCTCCGATAATATGATATCTGTCCGTCCCTCTGCAGAGAAGAATATAGTTTTCATGGCAGAGGAAGAGGCCGATCTGGGGAAATTCGTCAGCTCAATGAGGATAATGGATCTCTATTCGGCAATGTGCTAGAGCCTGAGCACAGACTCCCACACCTCGTCAATCACAGGGATGCCATTCGCCAGATTATCCTGACGCACCTGATACGAATGCTCACCGGGGTAGTATATCGCTCCACCCTCCTCTGCGGGACTGGAGGTCTTCATATACTCAATGATCCCTGCGATGATATCATCCCCTTCATCCCCTATCAAAGAGGGGCTGAATGCGATCATGACCTGTGTCAGTCCCGTCTCCCTTTCCATAGATGAGATATCAGCAACACTATTGCCCTTTGAAAGCACTGAACCTAGAAGATCAAGAGCAAGCGACAGACCGCTTCCCTTATGGTAGCCGATCGGAAGGCACCTCTTCGATCTCTCTATAGCAGCTGGATCATCAGAGAGCTTTCCATTCTCATCATATCCCCCTGGATATGGAAGCTTTCTTCCATTGAGCCTGTACAGCTCAAGCTTTCCATATGAGAACTGCGACATCGCGATATCAAGGACGAAATGCACGCCATTGCTGCGCGGAAGGGCTATCACAAGAGGATTATTGCCAAGCCGTGGGGAAGTGCCGCCCCAAGGTGGCAGATTGCCTGTTGTATTTGTCCAGCATACAGCAGCAAACCCCTTTCCAGCAGCTCTGAGCCCATATGTGCCACCCCGTAGCCAATGGTTGTTATTCCCAAGAGCAACAACGCCGACAGCATGCTCCTTGGCAATCTCCATCGCCCTATCGATGGCAAGAGCCGCGTTCACAGGACCGAATCCCCTGTGGCCATCCCAGCGTTCGAATACGCCGATGCTCTCGAGGACTTCAGCCCTGGCCTCTGGATCTATCGCACCCTCATCGATATCCTTTATGATCCGCGGAAAACGATTGAGACCATGGGTGTAGACACCATCGAGGCTGTTGTCAGCAAAGACTGATGCGGCTGTCTCTGCACTATCACTGTCGAATCCATGTCTTTCTAGGATATCTCTGAATACCGTCTTCATCGTATCATATGGAACTCTCATGTCTCTTTCCTCCTCTCCAATAGGTATGCGCTCTCCTCATGTCCTGAGCCTGGATAGAAATCAAAGACACGCGCCCTCGTGATCGTATAGCCATCTATATATCCCAGATCCCTGGCCGCGGTCACCGAATTGCACGAGATATAGATGATGCGGTCAGGCTTCCAGGAGGAAATAAGGGAACAGGTATCCTTGCCAAGGCCTGTCCTCGGCGGATCGACGATAACAGTATCAGCCCTCTTTCCGCTCTTCTTCCCCCAGGAGAGCGCATCAGATGCGAAAGAATGCGCAGATGGAGCATTCTTCCTGGAGAGAGTCAGGCAGCGTTTATCACGCTCGACAGCGTATACAATCCTACCGCTTCCTTCAAACAGCGCAGAGAAAGTCCCCACACCGCTGTAAAGATCCATTATGGTATCTCCTGCTGCACCCTCACGTATGAAGTCGAAAAGAGGAGGCAGAAGCGATGGATTGGACTGGAAGAATACATCCCCTGCGACAAAATAGCGTATGCCATCGACAGTCATTGCGACGGACCTGTCGGAGAATGTCACCTCCTCATCGCCATCGAAAGCCCTTACCTCAGCAATGCCAGTATCCCTGTCTATCTCCCCACGGAACATGGCGCTGCGACCTTCCTCATATAGCCTTCTTCCATCTGAGAGAAGGGAAGAGAGCCTTGCTGTAAGCATTGGGCACTGCTCTGCTCTTACGATCGATGACGAACGCTTTGCAAGAAAGCCCCACTCCTTCTTCCTGAGATCTACATGGAAACGCGCCCTATGCCTGTATCCCTCAAACGGTCCATATACAGGAGGATCGAACGGTGGAAGCTCATCAAGCCCTGCAATACGTCTGAGATTATCCTTGACGATCTCTTCCTTCAGCATTGCACTGCTCTTCTCATCCACTATCTGGAACGAGCATCCTCCGCAGACACCGTAATATGGGCAGATGGGAAAGCGGCGGAGGGGCGAAGGCTCAAGAACGGCTGTGCAATCGGCCATCGAATATCCGTTCTTCTCCTCTCTGACAGAGTATTCCACGACCTCTCCGGGAAGAGCGCCCTCTATGAATAGCGCTCTGCCTTCATCATGGGCAAAACCAAGAGCATCGGATACGATCTTCTCAACTTTCACAGCCATTTTCCAAGCCTCTCAATATATGATGCGATAAACTCAATGCCAGCCATCCAGAAGTCCTTTTCCGAGATATTGCAGCCTATGCTTCCTGCTGCCGCTTCCGTGCTCATCCGGCCTGTATTCATCAGAAGCTTCCTGTAAAGACCGGGGAAATCCTTCTCCTCACGCCGCCTGTACAGGGAAAGAGCAAACAGTTCCCCGAATGCGTAAGGATAGTTGTAATAGGAGAAATCAGCAGAATAGTAGTGCGACTTCACAGCCCACATATATGGATGCTTCACACAGATGGAATCCCCATAGGCCCTGCTCTGTGCTTCTTCCATCATCGAAGTGCAGTCATCAGCGCTCAGAGTTCCCTCTGCCGCCCTCTCGAATGCAGCTTTCTCAAAGAGGTATCTTGAATAGATATCAACAATTGTCTGTGAGGCCGATGTAAGGAACTGGTCGATTGCGAACAGCTCGCCATCCCCGCCCGCATTCTCCTCTGCGATATGCTGGAAAACGAGCTTCTCGGAGAATGTCGAGGCCGTCTCAGCCGTTGTCATCGGATAGGATGAGAGCGACATCGGCAGTCCCGAAAGGATATGATCATGGAATGCATGGCCGAGCTCATGGCTCAGCGTCAGCACACTGTCATAGGACCCATCGAAATTCATGAACACCCTGCTCTCTCCACGAAGAGGGAAGTATGTATCATAAGCCCCTCCGGCCTTGCCTTCATGCATTGCCGCATCGATCCACTCCGAGTCTATTGCCATCCGGGCAAAGTCCCCAGCTTCTCCGGAAAAGCCATCGAAGGATGATATGACGATGGAAGCGGCTTCCATGAACGAATATCTTCTATCGAATGAACCGACAGGGGCGAACAGATCATAGAATGAGAAATCCGATATCCCAAGTAGTCCCGCCTTGATGCGGAAGTACTCATGGAAAACCGGAAGTGAATCCTCAATGGCCCCGATAAGCGCATTGAACGTCCGCTCTGTTATGCGGGACTGGAAGAGGCTTCTTTCCAGAGGGCTTCTCCATCCGCGCCTCCCATCGAGAGCCAGAACAGAGCCCTTTACGCCGGAAAGGGCATATGCAAATGATGAAGCATGCTTTTCCAATAGGGAGATCTCTCTGTCATATGCGCTTTTCCTGGCATTTCTATCCCCTGACATAGCAAGAGCCCGCAAGGAACTCAGCGTTGTCCCATCGCTGATTGAAGAAGCAAGCATCTCCTGTAGATGCTCCCAGAGCGATGAGCCTGATAAAGCAAGATCCGCGGCAAGGGCCTCCTCCTTTTCTGTCATGAGGTGGCTCTTCATGCTCCTTATCTCAGAGACTGCATAGCTGTACTCTTCCGGGATATCCCCATCATCGGTGAAGTTCCTTATGAATGCATCGCACGCCTTGCTGAACTCTGCCTCTGCCTTCTCGGCAGCAGAGAGCGCTCTGAGATAGCCAGGATCCGAGGAATCGGTGGAAAGAAGCGCCGAAGCATACGCTGTGAGATTGATGGACAGAGCTAGTCCCTGATCCCTTATCGCCAGCATTTCCATCGGGGAAGAACCGGCAGCGGCCTCCCTGAGCCTGTTTCCGATCTCCCCCAGCCTTTCTATATCATCAAGAAACTCCATGGATGCCGGGGAAGGATAGATGGAAGAAAGATTCCACTGAGGTATTATATCCATATCCTGATGATACCATCATGGAAGACTCAGAGTGAAGTCCGCTTCCAGCAGTGATACATCCTCATCATCATGCGTTATGAAGACCATTGTCCGGCCTTGCCGGAAATCCCTGAGGACCGCCGCTGCATTCCTCCTTGATTCATCATCCAGGGCCCTGAAAGGCTCATCGAGGAAAAGGACATCGCCATCAAGAAGCAGGAAGCGCGCGATGGCAAGCTTCCTTCTCATCCCTCCGGAGAGCTCAGATGCCTTCTTCATCCAGTCACCGCCCAGGGAAAGAGCAGAAAGAGCTTTCATTGCATTCCAGCGGCTGTCAGCGACAAGCAGCAGGTTCGAGAGCGCGGATATGTTCCCGACAAGCCTGTCCTCCTGAAACAGTATCATTGCCTTCTCTGCCGGATTCTCGATATACCCGTCAAAGTCATGATCAAGTCCTGCCAGTATCCGCATAAGCGTTGTCTTACCCGAGCCCGATGGTCCGGTTATGGCAGTGCACTTCCCATCCGGGATATCAAAGAAACGGTTCTGGATCACAGCCTCGCTGCCGAAAACCTTTCTGCGGATGACTGCCTTCATTGCACAAGCCTCCTTGCAACAATGGATGAAAGAAACAGGAAAAACCTCTCGAAGAGAAATGCCATGACGATAACTGTCACTGTCCATGCGAAGAGATCAGGTGTAGAGAGGTAGATCTTAGCTTCATAGACCCTTTCCCCTATCGATCCGGAAGGCAGTCCTATGACCTCTGCGGCTATGCCGCTCTTCCAGGCCAGTCCCAGAGCTATCGAGAGGGATGAGAGAAAGTACGGAAGCACGGAAGGAACATAGATATATCTGATGCGTTTCAGCTTCCCCGCATGATAGGCTCCTGCCATTTCCAGCAGATCCCTGTCTGTCTCGTCGATTCCTTTCAGAACGTTTGTGTAGACAATCGGGAAGACCATCATCGAGGATATCAAGGCAGAGAGATTCTCAGAGGAGACCCAGACAAGGGCCAGAATAACGATTGAAGCGACAGGAGTCGCCCGTATGATCCTTACAACAGGATCGATCACGATGCGGAATAATCCGTTCTGTGAGGCAATCGAAGCAAAGAGCAGGGCCAGGACAAGGGCAATGACGAAGCCTGAGAGTATCCTCAGAAGTGTGAAAGCAGCTGAATACCAGAACAATGGCCAGACAAGAAGGGAGAGAAGCGTTGAGAACACGCTCCACGGAGATGGGAGGAACAGCTCCTCCCCTATCGCGATGGAAGCTATCCACCAGACAGCTATCCAGAAAACAATGGCAGAAGCCTTCAAGGCTCTACTGGACGAGATAGAAATCTTCAAGAGGAGCACTGCCTCCTACAGCCTGAGGATTCTGGGACTCAAGCACTGACAGATAGAATGAAAGCGAATCCTTCATCTCCGCCCCATCGATCATCACGATATTGCAATATGGGATCGCTGCCTCTGCGGCTTTCTCCGGGACGATGCCGAACGAAGCGACAACGGCAGGAGCGGAGGAATCCTCATTCACGAAATCGACAGAATCCCTGTAATCGGCAAGGAATGAGACTATAGCTTCCGGATTATTCTCCGCGAACTCCCTATTCACTATCGTCACACCGGTGATCAGGCCAAGCCCTGCCACATCATACCATAGCTGATTGAGATCAAGGGCTATGCGGATCGATGGATCAGAAAGAACAGCAGTTGATGCAAATGGCTGCGGAAGCATTGCAACCCCGCCTTTATCGCTTCTGAGCGCAGCAACGCACTCCGCATGCTCGCTCTTCCATTCAATGAAGACATCCTTCCCAACCTCGAGGCCATTGGAAGACAGGACATACAGCAGCGCATACTCCGGTGTTGCGCCTTTTCCTGCAGAGTATATCGTCCGGCCCCTGAGGTCCTCGATCGAATGAACGCTATCTCCCCTTTCTGCGATATAGAGAACGCCAAGGGTATTGATTGCAAGGGCCTCGATCATTCCGCCGGTCCTGTTATACAGCACGGATGCAAGGTTGGCAGGTATTGCAGCTATATCGACATCTCCACGGACAACAAGGGGCACTACTGCATCAGGAGAGCCCTCAAGGGTAAACTCATAGCTTATTCCATTCACAGGGCCATTCTCCGCCTCCCTCATCAAGCCGCAGAGCCCCATCGCAGTAGGTCCGCGCATTGCAGCGATGCGTACAGTCTCAGCAGAAGCGGGGAAGAGCATCAGAATCAGGACAGCAATGGATAAAACGATCTTCTTCATATGAACCTCCGGCCTGATTATATCCACAAGGAAAACATGGGTCTATCAGAGATCGATGCCATACTCCTGTATCTTTGTGATCAGCGTACGCCTCGATATCCCAAGCTCCTCAGCGCTCTTTGTCCTGTTGCCTTCCCACCTGTGGAGCGATCTTATTATCGCATTCCGCTCAATATCCTTAAGCGACTCAGCCTCTGCAACAGGGACAGCTTCCTTCGATGCATTGTGTCCCGGCCCCTGCCTCAGATCCAGATCCCTGAGCTCTATCAGATCGGAATCGGCGAATATCATGGCACGCTCAATGACATTCTCAAGCTCCCTGACATTGCCGAAGAAAGGATGCTTCGACAGAGCTTCAATGGCCTCGGGTGAGAAGCCTTTTATCCTCATACCCATTGATTCAGAGTACTTCGAGAGTATTGCCTGGGCCAGCACAGGGATGTCATCTGGGCGTTCCCTGAGAGGCGGAATGCGTATTCTCACAACATTGAGTCTATAGAAAAGATCCTCACGGAATGTACCGTTCCTTACCATCTCCTCGAGGTTCCTGTTCGTCGCAGCGATGATCCTTGCATTGATCGGCATCTCCGATGTTCCGCCAAGCCTGGTTATCTTCTTCTCCTGGAGCACTCTGAGTATCTTCACCTGAAGAGCTGCTGGCATATCCCCGATCTCATCCAGAAACAGAGTTCCTCCCGATGCAAGCTCAAAGAGGCCAGGCTTGCGTCCATCTGCTCCGGTGAACGCACCTTTCTCATAGCCGAAGAGCTCCGACTCTATTAGATTCTCAGGAACACCCCCTATATTGATAGCCATGAATGGCCCGGGCGAGACAGATGAGAGAAGATGTATCTGCCTGGCGGCAACCTCCTTGCCCGTTCCTGATTCCCCTGTTATGAGTACAGTAGCCTGAGAGGGCGCGATCCGCTCTATTATCCTCCTGATCTGGCCAACTGAGCTGCTCTCGCCAAGAAAGCCGGAGCTCTTCTTCGCACCAGCTGCGGCATTTATCAGATTCTGTGCATTGATAAGCCCCTTCAGCTTTATCAGAAGCTCATCGGGATCGAAAGGTTTGACAAGATAGTCATCAGCACCATCCTTCAGAGCTGTCACTGCATCGTTTATATCTCCATGGGCGCTTATCATGATGACAGGGATACGGAAACCCTCATGGCGTATCCACCTTATAAGCGACAGACCGTCAAGCCCGGGCATCCTCAGATCAGCAATCACCGCATCATACCGCTCTTCAGATATCATACGCTGGGCAGATAGCCCATTCTCAGCTACATCAGCATCGATACCCTCAATCTTGAGAAGCCTCTTCAGCAGCTTCCTGATATTCTCTTCATCATCACAGATCAGAACCTTCAAACGACTCTCCCGGAGACGGGTATGGTGAACTCAGCAGAAGTCCCGCCTCCTTCTCTTTTATATAGTGCGATGCTGCCACCGGCTGCACTGAGAAACTGATTGGCTATGGCAAGTCCTATGCCGGAACCATTTATCTTAGTAGTATAGAATGGATCGAAGATCTTCGCCTTGTCCTCATCGCGTATTCCCACTCCTCTGTCGCGTACAGCAACCCTGTACATCCCTTTATCCTTCGTTATGGTGCACTCGACAGGAGCTCCATTCTCAGTCGCCTCCACCGCATTCTTGAGAAGATTCTCCACAACCGACCTCAGCCTTGCTGGATCGAACATCACATACATCGCTTTCATCGGTGGCTGCATGAGAATGATCCTATGGCTGAATAGCGGTATCAGGGACTCGATTGTCGAAACAAGATCAACACGCTCCGGCGTCCCGAGAGGATTGCGGATGAAATCCGAAACCCTGTCAGTCAGCTCAGTAAGCCTCGCCGTCTCCTGATCGATCACAAGGATATCCTCCATCAGAGAGGGATCTGCTTCGCGCTTGAGAAGCGCAAGCTGCAGACGGATTGCGGAAAGAGGATTCTTTATCTCATGCGTAAGAGTCCTGGCTGCTTCTCCGAGACTTACAAGATTCTGCTGCTTCTGGAGCTTTATCCTGTACTCCCTGTTCTGGGAGGATATCTGCAGGACAATGATATAAAGAAGGAGGATCACAGCAATCAGGATTATCGCAGTGACAGTCACGAGGCGGATCCTTGCCATAACCATTGAGGCATCGAATGCGAGATAGATGATATCAGGATACTCCAGCGCCCCTCCTCTGTTCTGGAAGATGTTCTCTGGTATGAAGACAGTGTCGGAGACATATCTCACGCTCTCAATCACACCTCTTGCCTCATCATAGGATGTGACATAGGAATCAGAAGCGTCCGGAAATACTGTGATCGGCAGCCGCTGATACGCTTCTCCCCATGTATACAAGGCATTTCCCGTAGACGAGTAGTACCCGAAGCCAAGGACCTCCGTACCGAGTACCGCGCTGTCTATATTCCCTCTGCTGATTGCCAGGAATACAGAGCTGTAAGCGCGCTCAATCGAGTTCTCAAGCCTGAGACGCTCGGATGTGATCATCACAAATGAGAGGATTATCGCAAGCACAAGAAGCGCCACGAAGCATAGCGTGATGACTGCAGTGGCAGCAGATGCTTCATGATGCTCTGAAAGAACACTGTGCAGGCTTTTCCCTTTGCGATCCAAACAGTTCCTCCTGCCATGATTATATTGCATTTGCAGAAACAGGGATAGCGGCAATCTCCGCTCTAAGGGGCTATCAGAGAGAAGCACTTGCAAGCAAATTCTTTGTCAGATAAGCTACACTCATCATGATACTCCAGCCTATTTCAGATAATGAGCTAAAAGAACATATTGCCTCCCTGCCACTGGATGGAAGAGAGGTTTTCCTCATGGCAGACAGCAAGGTAAGGGTCTCTGCAGTCCAGGCAACCCAGATGATCAATCAGATGCGCGCCAATCACGGACTCGGGATCATGGAGACCTATGTGCTTGGCCAGGGGTATATCGCAGGGGCGCTTCTTGCCTCAACGGTAAAGAACAACGACAGGATCCAGCTCCAGATCGAGTGCGGGGGACCTATCAAAGGACTTTCCATAGAGTCATGGGCATCGGGAGCTGTACGTGGATACCTTGTCAACAACCCGATTCCCATTGACAGGCCTGTCGAATCATTTGATACTTCCATGCTCTATGGGCCCGGCTTCCTATCCATAACGAAGATACTGGAAGGAAGCAAAACGCCATTCACTGGTCAGATCATGATGGAATATGGAAATCTTGCCAACGATCTTGCGCTTTACTTCAGGCAGTCGGAACAGACACCTACTCTTTTCTACCTCTCCATAAGCTTCGATAAGTCGGGAAGGGTCTGGGGCGCCGGAGGTCTTTTCCTTCAGGCTCTTCCAGGGTGTGATGACAGCACTCTTACCGGACTTCAGGAGAGAGCTGGAAAGCTCAAAGGCCTCGGAAAAGCGCTATCAGAGGGGATGAGCGTCAGAGAATACACAGAGTCGGCTTTCGCTGATTACGGCATCATCCATGAAGCGCACTTCCCTGTCGGATTCTCATGCCCATGCTCAAGGGAGAATTTCAGGAACTATCTGGTGAACCTTCCGGAAAATGAGAAGGATGAGATAAGGGACGGGAGCTATCCCCTTGTTCTTGAATGCTTCAACTGCGGTACGGCCTACAGCTTTGACAAGAATGAGATCGACAGACTATTCCAGGAGGGAAAATGATATTCTTCGCAGCATGTGCAGCTAATCAAGGCGATCTGGTAGCAGAGGAAGCAAGAAACGCCGGATCGGAAGACGTCAGAATGACGGCATCAGGAGTCGAGTTCGAAGGATCATTCATGACAGGAATGAAGTTCTGTCTCAATGCCCGTGTCGCATCAAGGCTTCTGATGGCTCTTTACATCGATGAGGACACAAGAAGCGATGAGGAGCTCTATGAATCGACAGTGGCTCTTCCCTGGGAGGAGTGGCTCACACCTGAAAAGACACTGAAAGTCACATGCACGACACAGAGCTGTCCGTGGATCAACAACAGCCACTATGCCGCTCTCCGCGTCAAGGATGGCATATGCGACAGGATGAAGGAGAAATTCGATGGTGTCAGACCGGATGTCGATACGGAGAATCCTGATATAACATTCCATGTGCATGTCCATGGCAATGAGGTCCGCTGGTATGCAGACTTCTCAGGAGAGGCCCTGCATATGAGGGGTTACAGACTGCCAGACCAGACAGATGCGCTTCTTAAGGAGCATCTTGCGGCAGCCCTCATCCTCCGCAGTGAATGGAAGAAGACTCTGAAGGATGACAATCCCGGCGTGTTCATGGATCCGTTCTGCGGTTCCGGGACAATTGCCATCGAAGCAGCTCTGATGGCTTCATGCACGGCTCCAGGCCTTATCAGAAAGAGGCCATATGCATTCGAGCGGCTTCCGGGATTCAGCCAGGAGGAATGGGATGCATTGAAGAAGGAAGCTGAAGATGCAAGGGCAAAGGCGATTGATGAAAGGGATATAAGGATTTATGCCTCGGACATCTCAAAGCGTGCAGTCAGGATAGCAGAGGAAGCTGCCAGAAATGCAGGAGTCGATGGTCTTATCGATTTCTCCGTTAAGGATTTCACGAAGTTCACGGAATCAGACTGCCCTGCTCCAGCTGGATACATCGTTACCGATCCTCCATATGGTGAGAGAATGAAGGTAGATGATCTAGATAGACTGTATTCCAATATCGGAACTGTACTTCAGAATGTCTTCAAAGGATGGAAAGCAACGATCCTTACAGGAGCAAGCGATCAGCTATCAAACATCGACATGAAGCCGGACAGGACGAACAGCCTCTACAATGGAGGAATACTCTGCCAGGCTGCCCATTACAATATCTATACCGATGAGGAAAGGCAGGCACTTGTAGAAAGAGCGCTGGAAAAGAAGAGACAGCGTCTTGAGGCCCCGCTCTCCGAAGGTGCCGGGATAGTCTATGAGAAGCTTATGCGGAATCTTTCCGAGCTCAGGCCGAAGATGGAAAAGGAAGGGGTCACCTGCTACCGTATATATGATGCTGATATACCTGAATATGCGGCAGCGATAGATCTTTATGAGAACAAATGGATCAATCTTTCCGAGTATGCTGCCCCTGATACGGTCGATCCGGCTGTTGCGGAGAAGCATCTTGATGAGCTTGTCTACGCTACAGAGAGGGCAACCGGCGTGGATATAGAGAACATATACATCAAGGAGCGTAGAAGCCAGAAGGGAAAGAACCAGTACAACCGCCTTGCGACCAAGAACAGATTCAACATCGTAAGGGAGAACGGGCTGAGGCTTTTGGTGAATTTCCAGGACTATCTTGATACAGGGCTCTTCCTTGACCATAGGCCTGTAAGGATGATGATTCAGAAGATGGCAGAGGGCAAAAGGTTTCTCAACCTCTTCTGCTATACGGGAAGCGCAACGCTCAATGCGATAAAAGGGGGAGCCGTCTCGACAGTCTCTGTAGATGCATCCTCAACCTATCTTGACTGGGCTATAGAGAATCTCAGGATCAATGAATACCCTACGGATATCGAGAACTTCTTCTACAGGGATGATGTGATTGACTGGCTATGGGCGACATATGACAGGTACGATCTCATATTCTGCGATCCTCCGACATTCTCGAACGGAAAGGGACGGTCATCATCGTTTGATGTACAGCGCGACCAGTATCAGCTTATCAGAGCCGCTGCGATGCACCTTGCACCGGGGGGAGTGCTGATCTTCTCCACGAACTTCAGGCGCTTCAGGCTGGATGATGAGATAAAGGAGAAATACATCGTCGAGGATATAACTGAGGAGACTATCGGGGATGACTTCATGAACTCCGGGAATATCCACAAGTGCTATCTGATCAGAAATAAGGTCAAAGTGAACCTGAACAGGAACAGGAAACCAAGAAGATAGCAGGATCAGCACCATCGGGAGGTGGTGCTTTTTCATAAGCAGCACAGCTGTCCTCGGATATTGGATAAAGAAATCCGAATGAGTATAATCCGAACCATGGAGACCGGAGGATATCTTTCCAGAATACGAATAGTCCTTGTCGATACTCAGGATGGGGCAAATATCGGATCATGCTGCCGTGCGATGAAGACCATGGGCATAGAACGCCTTGTCATCACAGGCGGGAGGGAATATGACGAGGACAGGGTAAGGACGCTTGCCCTTCATGCCGCGGATGTCTGGGAGAACGCGGAGCGCTTCGACACGCTCCAGGAAGCCCTGGAAGGAAGCATATTCACAGTCGGCGCGACAAGAAGAAGGGGAAAGTTCAGAAAGCTCAGTGCATACTCCCCGGAGCAGCTTGCGGAGAAGCTGTCCGATCTGCCCGATGGGGATATATCGATAGTATTCGGCAGGGAATCGGATGGGCTGAGGGATGACGAGGTAGCAATGTGCTCATCAATTGTTACGATTCCGACATCTGACCGCTTCCCTTCCCTTAATCTCTCACAGGCTGTGCAGATAATCGCATACACGCTCTTCACGAAGGCTTCGAAATACAGAAGCGGTATGACGGCTGTCTCGCATGCACGCATCAGAGATGGGGTCTCGGAGATGGTCCAGCATCTGGACAGCATCGGTTACTTCAAGCTTGCCGATGAGAGGAAATGGACGGAACAGCTTCTTAAGGATATCACGGAGAGAGCAGCGCTGTCTGAAAGCGAGATGCAGAGATTCGAGAAGATCTTCCGCAAGGCAGAGCTTATCGCGCTCCACAGGAGAAACGATGATGTATGAGAGTTTCCTCTCCCCGATGCCGCGTATTGTGGCTCATAGAGGAGATAGCGCCAACTACCCGGAGAATACGCTTCCCGCATTCCTCTCTGGTGTCAGGATGGGAATCGATGTAATTGAGACAGATGTGCATATAACCCGCGATGGGGAAATCGTAATATGGCATGATCCCACGCTGGAGAGAAACACAGATGGAGAGGGAGCCCTGGAGATCCACACCCTTAAAGAGCTGAAGAAGCTCGATGCAGGATACACATTCACGAAAGATGGAGGTAAGACATATCCATTCAGGGGAAAGGGAATACAGCTCTGCACGCTATCAGAAGCACTTGAAGCATGCCCTGATGAGCGTTTCAACATCGATCTGAAAAGCCAGGAAGAGGATATAGTCGAGAGATATATCGATGTGATCAGGAAACACAATGCAGAGAACAGGGTCTGCACAGCATCCTTCCATCTGAACAATCTGAGGAAGCTCAGGCGCCTTGCCCCTGACCTGCTTACGTCAGTATCAACGCTGGAGGTCGCACCTCTTGTATTGAAGACAAAGATGCATATGCTTCCTGCGGCATTCGACAGGAAGATAATCTTCCAGGTACCTGTCAGGCAGTATGGCATTACAATCATAAACAAGCGCTTTATAGATGAGATGCATAAGAGAGATGCTGTCGTGATGGTATGGACGATAAACGAAGAGGAAGAGATGGAAAGGCTCTATAAGCTTGGCGTTGATACCATAATGACCGATGATCCTGCCTTGCTTATAAAGACTGCGGAAAGACTTGGGATAAGATGAGGTACTGCTATGGCAAGCGATGTTTTCTTCTCTGATATGAGAACGGATTTCGGCAATAATCTTCTTGACAAGCTCAGAAAGGTGATAAGGAAGGCTGGGATGGGCAATATCGACTTCCAGGATCACTATGCAGCGATCAAGATGCACTTCGGAGAACCGGGCAATCTGGCATTTCTCCGCCCGAACTGGGCAAAAGTCGTTGCAGATGAGGTGAAGAGTCTCGGTGGAAAGCCATTTCTCACAGACTGCAACACTCTCTATGTCGGAGGCCGCAAGAACGCACTTGACCACCTTGATACAGCAATGATCAACGGATTCTCCCCCATGTCCACAGGCTGTCAGGTAATCATAGCAGATGGAATCAAGGGCCTGGATGATGAAGAGGTTCCTGTTGATGGGAAATATGTCCATGCGGCAAAGATCGGAAGAGCCATCATGGATGCGGATATCATAATATCGCTGACACACTTCAAGGGACATGAATCCACCGGCTTCGGAGGTGCCATGAAAAATATCGGAATGGGCTCCGGATCAAGAAGGGGAAAGATGGAAATGCACTCTGCGGGGAAGCCTATAGTCACAGAGGAGCGCTGCATAGGATGCGGGATGTGCCAAAAGATCTGCGCGCACTCCGCTCCAGTGATCGCAGACAGGAAATGCAGGATCGACCACGCAAGGTGCGTAGGATGCGGCAGGTGCATCGCGATCTGTCCCAAAGATGCCATCCATGAAGGCACAAGCAATTCCAACGAGATTCTCAACTGCAAGATGATGGAGTATACGAAAGCCGTTCTGCAGAACAGACCGTCGTTCCATATCTCCATTGCTGTCGACATCTCACCGAACTGCGACTGCCATAGCGAGAATGACGCAGCAATCGTACCGAATATCGGGATATTCGCATCATTCGATCCAGTTGCCCTCGATCAGGCATGCGCAGATGCAGTGAATAGGATGCCGGAGAATCCTGGCACAATGCTCTCCGCATCAGCACATACCCATAATGACCACTTCGATGACATCCATCCTGACACGAACTGGAAGCAGGGACTGGAGTATGCGGAAAGCATAGGGCTGGGAACAAGGGAATATAATCTGATTATCGTAAAATAGAGAAATGCAGGGATACAGGGAAACGGGCTCAGGCCCGTTTTCCATTTTCCTTAGCATCAGAGAATCAGCAGACCTGCTATCCGAACCAGAAATGCCGCGATCCATGCAATGGCACACTGCATCACTACAACCCCAAGTGCCCATCTTCTTCCGAGCTCCCTGCGTACAGTTGCTATAGCAGCGACACATGGCGTATATAGCAGAGTGAATACAAGGAACACGAGCGCTGTGAATGGCGTGAAGAATGAACTCAGTGCACCAAGCGAATCCCCAAGCAGCACGGAGAGCGTTGCAACCACGCTTTCCTTTGCCATGAATCCCGTGATGAGAGCTGTGGTGATCCTCCAATCTCCGAATCCAAGCGGACGGAAAACAGGAGAGATGATCGATGCAAGTGCGGCCAGCATGCTGTCAGCTGAATCAGAGACGGGGTTCAGGCGCGAATCGAATGACTGGAGGAACCATATTACGATCGATGCCACGAAAATGATCGTGAAAGCCCTCGTCACGAAATCCTTGGTCTTCTCCCAGATAAGCTGCCCTACGCTCTTTGCCGACGGCATTCTGTAGTTGGGAAGCTCAAGCACGAATGGTATTGGATTGCCTTTGAATCCAGTATATTTGAGGATCAGCGAGAATATGATTCCCGCTATTATCCCAAAGATATAGAGCCCGATCATCACAACAGCCCCATAGGAACCGAAGAAAGCATAGGCAAAGAGCGAGTATATCGGAAGCTTTGCGGAGCATGACATGAATGGAATCAGAAGGATCGTCATCTTCCGGTCCCTATCAGAGGAGAGCGTTCTTGTAGCCATGATCGCAGGCACTGAGCAACCGAAGCCTATAAGCATTGGAACGAAACTGCGCCCTGAAAGACCGATCTTCCTCAAGAGCTTATCCATTACGAAAGAGACCCTTGCCATATAGCCGCTATCCTCAAGTATCGACAGGAAGAAAAAGAGAACCACAATGACAGGAAGGAACGAAAGAACACTGCCAACACCGGTGAATATACCATCGATTATCAAAGAATGGATGACACTGTTCATGCCATATGCAGTCAATGCTGCATCAACGGCCAAGGTGATCTTCTCTATCAGAAGAGAGAGAAGATCGGAGAGCGTGCTTCCTACAGGGCCGAATGTCAGATAGAACACAGCGGCCATGATAAGTATGAACGCAGGAATCGCCGTATATGTTCCAGTGAGGATGCGGTCAGCCTTTATGCTTCTGAGCCTCTCCTTCGATTCATGGGGCTTGACAACACATTCAAGGCAGACATCCTCAATGAATCTGTATCTGGTATCGGAAAGAGCCGCATCAGGATCCGTACCGCTCTCACTCTGCAGCTGGAGCAGGATATGCTCAAGGGTTTCCCTCTCATTGCCATCCAGAGACAATGACTTCATGATAGGCTCATCGCCCTCCGCAAGCTTTGAAGCAGCGAATCTGACAGGGATGCCCGCCCTATCGGCATGATCCTCGATAAGATGCATGATCGCATGTATAGAACGATGGACGGACGTATCCTTTACGCTCCCTTCCGAACTGCAGAAATCAGTACGCCGGGGACCTTCCTTGAATCTTGCGACATGGATTGCATGCTCTATAAGCTCATCCACTCCTTCATTCTTCGCAGCAGAGATAGGTACCACAGGTACCCCAAGGGCATCCTCAAGTGCGTTGATGTCTATCGTTCCGCCATTCTCACGCACCTCATCCATCATATTAAGAGCTATGACTATAGGAAGATCCAGCTCGATAAGCTGAAGCGTAAGATAGAGATTCCTCTCAATATTGGTCGCATCAACGATGTTGATTATCCCATCAGGATGGCCTTTGAGGATGAAATCCCTTGTGACTATCTCCTCGTTCGTATAAGGAGAAAGGGAATAAATACCGGGAAGATCGACAACCGAGACATTATTATGGCCTCTTATCGTGCCGGATTTGCTATCAACTGTAACGCCGGGGAAATTACCGACATGCTGATTCGATCCTGTCAGCTGATTGAAAAGCGTTGTCTTCCCGCAGTTCTGGTTGCCCGCAAGCGCAAACACGATCGGGACATCCTCTGCGATAAGAGGCTTATCTGAGTGCTTATGCTCGCCTGGTTCTCCTATATGCGGGTGGATAACAGCCTTCTTCCGCTCCGCAGTCCTTATCGGCTCTGCTATCTTCTCTGCTGGCTCAGCAGAGATTTCGGAGGCATCATCCTTGCGGATCGTAAGCTCATATCCCCTGATATAGATCTCAAGAGGATCTCCCATCGGAGCTTTCTTGACAAGTGTTGCGACGGACCCTGGAGTAAGGCCCATATCCAGAAGATGGCGGCGGAGCGCTTTATCACCGCCAACGGAGAGGATCTTCGCACTCTCCCCTATTTTCAAATCACTGAGTGTCATATAGCTAACCGGAATAAGGATACGATGATGGCCATAGATTAATCAATCTGTCAGACATTCCCACGAAGACCATATGGCTAGGAACCCACCTCATCCGTACCAGGGCATGCCATCCCTATTCCTTTCGCTGCTGGAAATCCTGGATATCAGGAATTCACCGTATATGAACTTCCAGATGCTTATCCTTCAATCCCTTTACTGCAAATGAAAGTCCTGATATATGGGTGAACTTCCCTTCCGGCATGATACCGTATCTGAAAAGCACGGAGTATTTCATTATCTCTGTGATGACAGCATCAGCAGCATCATATGCCTCATACAGGTCATCGGCAGAGATCCTTCCGCTGAGCTCCGGCAATCCATAGCATCGGAATCCAGTGGTCTCGAATGCATAGCCACCTTTGATCTTCCTGATACCAGGAACAGGAAGCATCTCCATCATGAGAAGAGGGGTCGGGGAATCTTCGAAGGCCGACAGGAGGCATGAGGCATCATACAGATAGCCGAAAACCTCTACAGATTCTGCCTTGATATTGGCAATGATCGAATCTATAAGCGATGCAAAGCAGATTCCTCTGAGCGACCCATCCTGCTTATCCCTGCCCCTATGCACTGAAACACGGATGACAGTACGGCATTGCGAGATATCATCGACACTGTCAAAATCCGATAGGATTTCCTCTTCCTCTATTGCTTTCTTCAGCTGTCTCAGATCATCAGGGCTCTCTGCTGCAAGCCTTTCTATCTCACAATCCACGCCAGATACGGTGAACCTGATCGACCCTGCTCCCTTCTTCTTTCTGATCCTCTGATGCCTGACATCCGAAAGGTGCTCCCTGAAATCATCGATGGAGATATCACAATCATCTGCGATGCGGATGACAGCATAGAAATCATCTCCCTCATCCGATGCATCATCATTGCTGATAAGAGGCATTGAAGTCATTATCGTCCGTGAAAGCCTTTCCATCGGATCATATTCATCTGTCCCGAACTTCTCGTCTATCGCATCGAAATCCCCATCTATAAGGTTGTCCGAGAACTCCATGGCTTCCTCCATCCCAGGAAGAATGACCCCATGGTCATAGGCTTCATGGAAGCACCTGCTGGCTTCATGGGCACTATCGAAAGCTATATCATCATCATTCGACTCTGCTCCCATGGAAAGATGGACAAACCCGGTAAGACCTCTGATGAAATAGTAATCGGGATCATCCTTGGTTATATCAAGTTTCCCGATCTCGTCCATTGCATCATATCCCCTGCCCTGGTTGATAAGCATGAGAACTTTCTCTATGACGATTGAATTATCAGGGGAAATACGCCCTGCAGGCTTATTGTTCATAATGAAGTCTTTCTTACCCATGTGCAAACAATACCCTATCTGCATGGAAATGCAGTAAAAGAGAATCCTGGAATGAATCAGGATCCTCAATATGAAGTTTATTTCTCCCAGAGCTTCTCCGGATAATACCCTTCCTCGATCTTCTTCCTGAGCTCAGACATAACCATTGCCTTATCTTCGGAGTATGTCATGCCGAACCATTTGTCCGGAGTCGTGAAGACTCTGATGGATCCTTCTCCGGATGTGACCATCTCCGATGCGCCATTCGGAAGAAGACACTCAACCTTAGGCTCCGCAACATTCTTCGCCAGGAATCTTTCCCAGTATCCCATGAAGCTTTCGAATGCCTTCGGTGTGAAACCGAAGAAGTTCATCGATACAGGCTCTTCGCCGGTGAGATATACATCTCCGGAAGGAAGCCTGGTAACAACCTTTTCTCCCTCGAACTCGATCTTTGGATTCTCCTCCATCGATACAAGATTCCCATCCTTTATCACGCAGATTGCCCTGGTCACAGAGCCGGAGAGACTCATAGTATTGCGGCATTTGTATCCAACCATCGCATGATGCGTATCATCATTGGAGAGCGTTGATAGATAATCGCCAAGGATCTTGTATGCAGTCCTTCCGTAATAATCATCTGCATTGATGACAGTGAAAGGAGTCTTGACAGCATCCTTCGCAGCAAGGATGGCCTGTATAGTTCCCCAGGGCTTCTTCCTATCCTTTGAGATCTCTGCCTGCTCTGGTGTCAGAAGCGTCGTTCTCTCCTGGAATACATACTCCGCATCCATATTCCTTGCTATCCTGTCAAACAGCCTCTCGCGGAAATCATGCTCAATATCCTTGCGTATTATGAATACGACCTTTCCATAGCCATTGTGGAATGCATCATATACGCCGAAATCAAGAAGTGTCTCCCCATGCATTCCTACTGCATCAATCTGCTTTACACCGCCATAGCGGGAACCCATACCAGCTGCCATAACGAGCAATGTAGGTTTCATTCCGAACCTCCTGAGATGATTCTACCTTCGAATCCGTGTACCTAACATATGATTATACACGAGGTTTCTAGACTATTTTCCGCTCTTTCCCTGCTTTATGGAATAATATAGCTTCTCTACCCATGAGTTTCCTTATTTACATTGCATAGTTTTCCGCTTAAATTTCCAAGCATGAAGAGCAATAACCTGAAAGCCTACCTGCTCCTTATGCCATCGCTTATCCTTGCAGGAGTGTTCTCATTCTTCCCGCTTGCAAAGAGCATAATAGGTTCATTCTGCACCATCTCGCAGCAAGGGGAGATCATCGGGTTCGCAGGTCTGGACAACTATATAAGCCTCTTCTCAGATAAAGCATTCGTCAGCAGCATCGGACATACATTGCTTTTCCTTGTGATCTTTCTTCCGCTGAATACGCTATTGATCCTGCTGGCTGCCGTACTTACAAGAAGGAAGGAAAAGCATACAGCCATTGCTGAGTGCATATTCCTGACACCGATGGCCATTTCCCTTTCTTCGATGGCCCTTATCTTCCGGGAGATATTCCGTGGAAGAATATCTATAATCAACAGGTTGTTCTCAATGGATATCCCATGGCTGGAAAGCCCTGATTATGCCATTGCTGTACTTGCATTCCTTGGGGTTTTCCTTGACTTCGGCATAGATTATATCCTGCTCCTCTCCTCATTCAGGAAGATTGACAAAAGCATAATCGAAGCAGCAGCAATCGATGGCGCCGGAGACCTTCGGACGCTTTTCATGATAGAGCTTCCAGAAGCAAGGCCAATGCTTGCAGTCATTGTATTCCTTGCTATCAAGGATGCTGTAATGATATCCGCACCAGTCATGATTCTTACCGCAGGTGGTCCATTCAGGTCTACAGAGACCATCATGTACTACTATTATCTTGAAGCATTCCGAAGCGGAAACCATGGTGCAGAGACATCAATAGCGACACTCATGGCGGCTTTCTCAGGTCTTATGGTCCTGGCTCTGGCAAAATGGAGGAAACACGATGAGATATGCTGAGAAGCTCCTGCTTGCCATTCTGGCCATCATCATAGCCTTTCCTCTGCTGTATGCATTCTCCCTTTCGCTATTCTCCCCGATGGATTTCACCGATCAGCAAGCACATCTTCTGCCCTCGCGCTTCTCCCTTGAGAACTACAGGATGGCGCTTGGAAACAGATACTATCCGTTGTTTGTATTCAATTCCATCATCACCGCAGCCCTCCAGGCATTTCTTCGTCTCGCCATATCCATTGCCGCTGCATTCGCATTCACGCATCTCAGATTCCGCGGCAAGCGTATCGTGCTATCATTGCTCCTCATAACGATGTTCATACCTCCAGATGCGCTTCTCTATCCGAATTACAGCACCATCAGGGCTTTTGGACTCCTTGATACATATGCAGCAATCATCCTGCCATCTCTTTTCTCGGCTTCATCGCTTCTGATGCTCCTTGGAATCTACAGCACATATGACAGGAATATATATGATGCTGCAGTAATCGATGGAGCAGGTGATATACGGTATATCCTGAATATCCTGATGCCACTTACCAGGAGCATCGCAGCTGCGATATTCCTGCAGACATTCATCACAGGGTTCAACAGCTATCTCTGGCCTCTTCTAGTAACAAGCAGGATGCGCATGCGCACCGTCCAGGTCGGGATATCGATGCTGGGATTCGCAGAATCAGGCGAATATGGCGCACAATTCGCAGCTATCATGATGATTACTTTTCCTTTTCTTATTATCCTGTTGATAGTACGGAAAAAGCTTATGAAGACACTCTCCGGAAACATCATCAACTGAGGAATGCATTATGAGAAAAGCATTTTCACTTCTTCTTCTCATGCTTGCTTCTCTATCCATCTACGCAGGAGGAAGCAAGGAAGAGAACACTATAACAATATGGCATCAGTTCACAGGCACTCATAGCCAGGTCTTCGATGAAATACTTGATGGATTCAACAGTACTGTCGGAAAAGAACTCGGAGTCACTGCAGAGGGAATATATCAGGGAGCGGCCAATGATGTCCTCGCCAAGGTAAAGGCAGCTGCTGGCACATCAGAACTTCCAGAGATAGCAGCAATGGATGCAACAGCCTGCCTCGATATGAAAGAATCGGATTATCTCATTACCGCTGATGATGCAGGAATCGACAAGAATCTCCTTCTGCCTGCTGCGGTAAGAGCATTCACATCAGAGCGTGGTCTTCTTGCTGTCCCCTTCTGCTGTTCATCGCTTATTCTTTACTATAACAAAGATGTATTCGATGAGGCCAATGTGATCCTGCCACGGACAATCGATGAATTCACGGCTATAGCACATCTGGTAGGAAAGAAGGATGCGGACGGGAATATAGTACGCTATGCATTCGCTGGAACCCCCACAACCTATGAGCTTGGTGCATTCATCGGAGCTCAGAATGGATTATCATACATGGTGGATGGGAAGAACGGACACTTCGGTATTCCAAGAAAGGTACTGATCGAAACAGACGGGACATTCAGGAATTTCCTCATCCACTGGAAGCAGTTCTTTGATACAGGCTATGTGCTCAATACAGCAGATCAGGTACAGGAATTCGCTTCTGGACGTGCAGCAGCAATGCTCAATGCATCCGACCATCTGCCTACTGTCCAGCGTCTTGTAGGAGACAGGTTTGAAATTGCGACTGCATTTGTCCCGATGACAGATGAGAATGCAACAGGAGGCGTGAACATAGGGGGAAGCGCGCTTTTCATGTTCTCCGATTCAGATGCTGTGAAAGCTTTCATGGATTATATTCTCTCAAAGGAATGCCAGCAGAAATGGGCAGAGGAGACAGGCTTCCTGCCAGCTTCCAATTCCGTCTATGAAAGCAATGAATTCAAAGCCTTCCTGGACGAACACCCGCTGTATAGGACTGCGGTGGATCAGACGCTCTCATCAAACCCGGAAGTGACTGGAATCTGGATGCCGTCCGGCTACCAGATTTACCATACATACCAGTCAGAAATACAGAAAGTCACAGAAGAAGGAAAAGATATAGACCAAGCTGTAAGCGATATGGCAGACTTCATCCAGCTTCAGCTTGATGATTATGCCCGTCAGAATTCTGCTGGTTAATCAGTTACCATAATTTATGCTATCTCTCAATAAAATAAAGAGATAGCATATTTCATTTTTTATAACTGCAAGTATTTGTTCAGAGTCCTTACAAATCATGCATTAAGGCTATTCCTGATGCTCTCAACCTCACCAATGGTAAGCCCGGAGAACTCTGCTATCTTCGGAATAGGGATGGAACCATCTTCAAGCATGCTTTTTGCAGCCTTTCTGAGCCCATTGGCTTCACCTTCCAGACGTCCTTCCAGACGTCCTTTCTTTAGTCCATCAGCTTCGCCTTTCTTCAGGCTCTCCTCCCGTACCTTCTCTGTTTCTCTCTTCAACGC
>CALXKS010000034.1 GCA_944389015.1 uncultured Spirochaetaceae bacterium | reverse complement strand
CTCAAGCTTCTCCTTCATGCTCAGTATTGCCATATAGGCCTCCCTTAGGAGCATATATGCTTTTCAATAGCTCCTATATCTTTTACGCGCTAAGTAGGCTTTTCTGACAGCTTCTGGATGAAAAAAGATGGAAAATCGAAATAACCGGAAGCCGATGCTCTCTTTCATGCAATTCAGAGAAGCATCCAGTTATACCCTTTATACCCTCAACGATGGGTATAACAAATTTTGATCAGACTGATGCTTTTTATAATTGATTGAAGTATTGGTTCTGCCGTTCTGTTCAGAAACGCTTACTGGATGATTATGATTAACTCTTCTGGTATGATATTATTCGTTTTCAAGGGAGTGAATTGATGAAGATCTGCAGATTCATAGCTGATGATAAAGTGTATTTTGGTTCTATAGACGGTGAAATGGTGAAGGTTATCGGGTCACCATTCTGCAAGAGTGATGCAGCAGGGGACGGGCATTATAAGCTCAGCGATGTCAGGCTTCTTGCTCCAGTGAAGCCTGGAAAGATTCTCTGCATAGGCCTTAATTACCGTGATCATGCCCAGGAGTGCGGCTATGATATCCCAAAGACTCCTGTTGTGTTCATGAAGCCATCTACAGCAGTGATAGGCCCTGGTGAGAATATTGTCTATCCAGCGATGAGCAATAGAGTTGACTATGAGGCAGAGCTGGCTGTAGTGATCGGCAGAAGATGCCATGCCGTTTCAGAAGAGGAGGCATCTTCCTGCATTCTGGGATATACATGCGCAAATGATGTATCAGCCCGCGATCTTCAGCCCCATGATGGACAGTGGATCATCTCAAAAGGCTTCGATACATTCCTTCCTCTCGGTCCATATATCGATACCGATTTCAATCCTGCTTGCGGCCATATAGAGTGCAGACTCAATGGAGCCGTCAAGCAGTCCTCTGATATAAGACACCTGATATTCTCGCCATATTTCCTTGTCAGCTATCTTTCCACGGTGATGACGCTTGAGCCAGGGGATGTGATCATAACAGGAACCCCGGGAGGAATAAGCGGAATGCAGCGCGGTGATTCAGTCGAGGTTGAGATCGAAGGACTCGGTGTGCTGGAAAACCATGTTGTTTGACACTATCTTCCGATTGTGCTAACTTGCTTTCCGTACTCGGGCAATAGCGCAGGGGTTTAGCGTACAAGTCTGGGGGACTTGGGGTCGGCGGTTCAAATCCGCCTTGCCCGACTAAGAATGACGGAGGGGGAGTATGGAGAATGTTCTTCTTTCTGTCAGCGATCTGAGTATACATAGAGGAAAGGAAGAGGCTGTGAGGTCATCTTCCTTTTCTGTTTATGAAGGGTCTATCACAGCTCTGGTAGGCGAGTCGGGATCAGGCAAGAGCATGACAGCCCTTGCCATTGCAGGGCTTCTTCCTTCAGGATTCACCGCTTCAGGAAGCATTATCTTCGATGGAAGGGAGCTTCTTTCCTGTGATGTGGATATGTCATCAATACGCGGGAGAGGCATAACGCTGATGCTGCAGGACGCGGCAGAGGCTCTCAACCCAGTTTACAGGATAGGGCAGCAGATCAGAACGGTTCTGAAGATCAATGGACTGGAATGCACTGATGACAGTGTCCGGAAGCTTCTCTCTGATGCAGGGATTGCTGAGGCTTTCAATGAATATCCCCATGAGCTTTCCGGTGGAATGAGGCAGAGGGCGCTTGCTGCTTTTGCCCTGGCCCCGGCCCCAAGGCTTCTCATTGCCGATGAAATCACATCGTCGCTCGATGATGAGAATGCCCATATGATAATGCGTCTTATAATGGGAATGGCTGAAGAGAGGAAATCCTCTGTCCTGATGATCACCCATGACCTCTCTCTCGCATCCCAGTACGCTTCCCGCATTGCTGTAATGCATGGTGGGCAGACTGTTGAGGAGGGGGATGCTTCAGCTGTCGTTGATTTCCCCAAGCATCCCTATACGGAGCTTCTTCTCCGCTCTTCTGAGTTCGCCCGGGATTGCTCCGGGAAGCTGTTTTCAATCCCGGGGAGAATGCCATTGCCTCGAGAGGAGGTATCAGGCTGCTCATTTGCGTCAAGGTGTCCGTACTCTGAGGATGGCTGTTTCAAGGAAATCAGCTTGAAGTCTTCTGGCAACCATATATGGAGGTGCATCCGTGGATGATATACTCGTTGCAAGGAATATCTCCAGAAGCTATGGCGGGAGGACAATAGTCGATGATGCCTCGTTTTCATTGGGAAGGGGAGAGCACCTTGGCATTGCAGGGAGATCCGGATCTGGAAAGACAACGCTCATGAAATGCATACTGCGTATAATCACTCCGGATACAGGCTCTGTGATTTTCAACGGTGAGGATCTCCTTTCTCTTCCGGAAAGAGCGCTGAGAAAGGCCCGGCTTCCAATCCAGATGGTATTCCAGGATCCAGGGACAACGCTTAATGGGAGGATGAAGGCTAGGGATATAATTCTTGAGGGGGCAAGGTACAATAATATGGTATCGGGAACGGAGGATGGATATCTCTCATCCCTTCTTGATAGTGTCAGCCTGAGGATTGAGGATATGGATAAGCGTCCTGAAGAGTTCTCCGGCGGTGAGAAGGCCAGGATAGCGATAGCAAGAGCGCTCGCAATGAAGCCTGAAGTCCTGATATGCGATGAGATCACATCATCGCTTGATGCGTCCCTCAGGTCTGGAATCCTGACGCTTCTTGACTCAATTGATTCCTCGCTCATTGTGATAAGCCATGATACACTTGCTCTTGAGTATATCTCAGATCGTATTCTCTTTATGGAAGGAGGCAGGCTAGGTGATAGCAATAGCAGGTAGTCCCAGGAAAGGAATGTATTCAGATCGGATCGCAGAGAGATTTTCCTCTCTTTCAGGAGCAGAGCTCATCTATGCCCGTTCCCTGAAGGCCGGTCCATGCAGAGCATGCGGCTACTGCAAGGGAGAAGGAAGAGGGCGCTGCGTTCAGAAGGATGATATGGCTGCTGTTCTCGATAAGATCAGATCATCCGATGGCCTTGCTCTTATATCCCCTGTATACTGGTGGCAGACAACAGCCCAGATCAAGATAGTGATTGATAGACTCTATGCGCTGAAGGCAGAGGATCTCAAAGGCAAGAAGCTTGCTGTGATCATGAACGGCGAGGCTGAGGAGAGCGATGCGGAGTACAGGATTCTTTCCGAGCAGTTTTCCCAGATGGCTGATTATCTTGGGATGAAGTTCTTTTTCCTGGGGGTGGGAACTCCTGAAGGAAATGAGGAGTTGTTCGGAAATGCGCTGCTGAAAGCAGAGGAATTCGCCGATACAGTTCGTCAAGGAATTTATTAATCATCTAAACAATATAAATTTTGATATAATTATCTGGTAATAATTATTAATTGATTATATGATAAATATATTATTTTTATTTTATAGCTCTTGCTTGACAATAGGTATCACATTGTGCAAAGTGTTACCATAACGGAGTGCATATGCAGAGTGGTGTGATTGATGGCATCCTCTCAGTAGAGGATGAGGCAGAGAAGATCATAGATAATGCACATAAGAAAGCGGGGGAGATCCTCGCTTCGGCGAATGACAAAGCAGCGAAGCTGGTATCAGGGGCTCTTGAGGAAGCCAGGAAGAGGGGGCAGGCGGATGTCGATGCCGCAGAGTCCATCCTGGAGTCCCATCTTGCGATGTATGAGGAAGAGCGTTCAAGAATAATCTCAGGAGAGAACAGAGTCGATCCTGCAGTCCTTGACAGGGCAGCTGGGCGTATTGTCGATCGCATACTCAGCACTAGCGTACAGGGTGAGTGATGAGCAGGGTTTCGGATTATGCGTATATCAATGCGATGCTTCGGGCCCGCATCGGTATAATGCGCTCTTCAGATATAATCGAGAACATGATAAAGGCTCCGACGCTTGTCGAGGCTGTTTCCAAGCTTGACGGGACGAGGCATCAGCATATTGCTGAGGTCTACAGGAAGACAGGCGATCTTGAGGCAGCAGAGCTTTCACTGATCGAGGAGCAGATCGCATCATACAGGGAGGTCGTGCCCTATCTTCCCCAGGAGAGCTCTTTCTTCATGACAGTCCTTCTTGAAAAGATAGAGATAGAGAACCTGAAGACCGCTATAAGGCTCTGGTACTCTGGTGCGATAATGCATCGAAGCATATCCGATAGGGCAAAGTATATCTGCCGTACGCTAATTGTCCATTCAATCGATTACGATAGGATAACGAATGCATCCTCCTTTTCGGATATCATCTCGGCAGTCTCCGGAACCCCATACCATGATGTGCTTGGTTCGTTTGCTTTCGAGTCGCTTTCCGCTTCAGGGCTCTTTCCTCTGGAGATAGCGCTTGACCATTTGTGGTTCTCTCGTCTCATAGGAGCTGCAAAGAGGCTTCCAAGCGTTGATAGGAAGCTTGCAGAGGCTATCTACAATGTCGATATCGATCTCAAGAATATCCTTATACTTGTCCGTTATGGATACTACTACCATCTTGAGGTGGAGTCGCTTGCTGCTGCTATCATTCCGGAAGGTTATATCGGCGGGGAGTTCATCCGCAGGGGAGTCCATGGATCCGGAGATGATATGATGGCTTCGATAAAGAACATCGTGCATCGCCGTTATCCAGCGATTTCCGATGAGATTGATCATATAAGGCGTACTGCCGACGATTTCACGACAATGGAGGAGAATGCCAGGCAGATAATGCTCATTGAGAATTATCTTGGGAAATGGAGGGCGAAGGCTTATCAGCGCCTGCTTCTTGGCAAGCCGTTCTCCATAGGCGTCGTGCTATCGTATTTCTTCCTTGAGCGTCAGGAGGATAGCCTTATCCAGGCTGTGCTTTCCGCAAAGAGCTATAACTGGGACGAAGGGAAGATCAGGGAGGCTTTGGGATTATGAGCATGTTTACCCAGAAGATGAAGATGCTTACTGCGGTTGTCATGGAGAATGACAGGGACAGCGTCGTCAGGGCGCTTCTCAGAAAGGGCGTGATGGAGTTCGTCCATATCGATTCCCTTCCTGCCGATAAGATGTCGCGTCTTTCATCGCATTCATCATCTGTTCCGCGTGCTGCGCTTACAGATGCAAGGGTCAGGATAGAGACTCTTATGAGGGAGGCTGATATCCCCCTGCCGGATATAGAGAGCATAGATATCGATACGCTGCCACAGCTTGATATGGAAGCCTATAGAAGATTCCTCGACAGGCTTTCCGGGTCGCTTCAGAGCGTGCGTGCTGAGCAGAAGGAGCTCAATGAGAAGCTCCTGAGTTATGCAGAGATACAGCGCTATGCTTCCGAAGGGAAGAATGAGTATCTTGATCTCAGGACAGGAACCATAACCCATGGGAATGCGAAGGATCTCCTTTCAAGGCTCCAGATTATCGAGGGTATCTACCTTTTTGACGCAGAGCCGTATATATCGCTTACCTTCCGCCGTGATTCGCAGAGGGTCTCAGATCTGATGGATAAGTTCGGATGGGCGGAGAGCTCTGATCCGGAGATTCAGAAAAACGCTCTCCCGGAGGCTCTGGGCAAGGCGCGCTCCCTTTCCGATGATATCCATGGAAAGCTTTCAGAACTTGCAGAGGATGCCAGGAAGAAGATCCTTGAGAGCAGTGATAAGCTCATCCCCATGTGGACGAATGTCCGTGTCCATGAGCTCTGTGAGCATGTCGAGGCATGCTTCTCATACACCAAGAACACGACTCTATTCTCTGGATGGGTTCCCGCAGAGTATGCTGATGATATCTCGAAGATCATCTACGATACGACAAAAGGCGTTTCCATAGTCGAATGGACCGATGCGGATTCCGTTCCCCGTGAAGAGGTTCCTGTTGCGATGAAGTCGCCGAGGATCCTCCGTCCATTCCAGCGGATGGTCGACAACTACAATACGCCTGAGTATGGCTCCATTAATCCGACACCATTCACAGCCATCGCCTATATGCTGATGTTCATGCTGATGTTTGCTGACATCGGACAGGGGGCAGTGCTGCTTCTGGCAGGGGTTATCGGAAGCCTGGTTTATAAAAAGCATCCGGAGAAGAAGGACGGGCTCATCTCGAGGTATCTCTGTACGCTTCTGATGTACCTTGGCCCGGCTTCGATGGTAGGAGGGCTTCTTTTCGGATCATTCTTCGGCATACAGGTCCCGGCTCTCTGGTTTCCGTTTGATGCTGTAGTCGAAGGAGAGTCTGTTCCCGGGCTCATAAACAGTGTCTATGACATCCTTGCCATAACGATCTTCTTCGGAATCGGCGTCATCTATCTCGGGCTTATACTGAACTGGATAAATCTTTTCAGAAAGAAGCGATACATCGAGCTTGTCTTTGATAAGAACGGAATAGTCGGCGGTGTTCTCTACGCAGCAGGCATATGGTTCGCATATGGTTTCGTCCGTTCCGGATACAGGACATTCCCTTCCGCTCCATGGTTCATGCCGCTTGTGGCTGTATGTCTTATGATGATTGTCATCAAGGAGCCTCTTGAGTTCATCATCAGGAAGAGCAGGAAAGAGGATGCGGGGACCGTTTCCCACCTTATCCTGAGCACTGTCATGGAAACCCTTGTCGAGGTTCTGGAGATCTTCTCGGGTCTTCTTTCCAATACGCTCTCTTTCATGAGAGTCGCAGGCCTCGGGATAGCGCATGCTTCGCTGATGATGGCGTTCTACCAGCTGGCAGCCCTTCCGGGGAATGCCATCGCGTTCTTCATAATAGCCCTTCTGGGCAATGTCCTCGTCATAGTCCTTGAGGGAATGTCTGCAGGCATACAGTCCCTCAGGCTCAACTATTACGAGTTCTTCACAAAGTACTTTACCGGTCACGGAATCGCTTTCGAGCCTGTAGGGCTCAAAAGCAGGATCGTGTCCGATTGATATAGGAGGGTCAACATTATGACCGCATACGCATTCAAGAGAAAGATCGGTCTTTCGCTTGTGTTCACGCTTGTGCTGCTTGCAGCAACCGCATTCATCTTCACTCCGACTCTTTCAGCAGCTGCCGATGCTGTCCAGGCTGGAGACAGCAATACCGCATGGGTATGCTTCGCTGCAGCTCTTGCTTTCGGATTCGGAGCAATCGGGGCAGGAATGGCTATATCAAATGTAGGATCAGCGGCTATGGGAGCAATCTCCGAAAAGCCTGAGATCGCAACGAATGCCCTTATCTTCATCGCTCTTGCAGAAGGTCTTGTCGTCTTCGGATTCATTACAGCCCTGATGATTCTCGGCAACGCATGAGATATGGAGTATTTTGTTATCGGTGATTCCGATACGGTGCTTGGCTTCTCTCTGGTGGGAGTGGATGGCATTGCCGTCTCGTCGGAAGAGGAAGTCAGAGCCGCATGGGATAAGGCTCTGGAGAATAAGGAGCATGCTGTCATCATAATAACATCCGCAGCTGCCGGACTTATCCGCAGCACGGTTGACAGGTTCCTTTTCTCCGAATCCTTCCCGCTTGTCGTCGAGATCCCATCTCCTGGCGGCGAGAAGGGGCCTGATCTCAGGGAGCTGGTAAATGAAGCAATAGGAGTGTCCCTATGACCAGTGAAGAGAATCCTCTGATCCGTGGTATTCTTGATGATGCCAGGAAGAAAGCCGATGAGATCATCAGCAGCGCAGATGCTGAAGCCTCATCGATAGTCAAGGAAGCTGAGCTCAGAGCAGAGAAGGAAAAGAGCTCCGCCGAGAAGTCCTATGCTCTCAGGCTTGAGCAGATAAAGCTCAGGGAGGAGAGCGCAAGAAGGAATATCGACAGGCTTTCCGAGCTTAAGAATCTTGATACCGCCTATAAGGAGATAATGGCAGAGGCGGAGAGCCGCATCGCAGCGAAGATGGCAGAGCCTTCCTTCTCCGATGTGCTTGTCGACTGGATTGCTGAAGCTGCAATAGGGCTTGACCGGAAGGAAGCCAAGGTGGCGTTCTCCGTAAAGACCCCTGTGACTGACGTGATGCTCCGTGCCGCGGAAGATAAGGTCAGGGAGCTTACAGGCGCATCCGTCCGTCTTTCGATCGATCCTATAAGGATCGGAGGGGCTGGCGTGATGCTTTCCTCTCTCGATGGCAAGGTGTCGTACAATAATCAGCTTGAGGTCAGAATCAGACGGTATCAGAGGGATATCAAGAGAATAGTGCAGGAAGAAAATGCAAGAGAGAATAGTAGGTAAGGTTAAGCGTGTAAACGGTCCCGTCCTGACTATCAGCGGCATTACCGATGCCAGGATGATGGAGCTTGTGCATGTCTCTGATATGCGTATAGTTGGCGAGATTGTGAAGCTTGACGGAGACAGAGCTACTGTGCAGGTATATGAGGATGCCACAGGCATTGCTCCCGGCGATAATGTCTACGGATCCGGCATGAGCCTTTCCGTTGAGCTAGGTCCCGGGCTTATAGGCAATATCTATGATGGAATACAGCGGCCGCTTGAGGAGATAAGAACGGTCTCAGGCGACTTCATCGGGAAGGGTATCGAGGTTCCTGCTGTAAGCCATGACAAGCTATGGCATTTCGTTCCCTCCCTGGAAGCTGGGAGCAGAGTCCAGAGAGGCGTCATCATCGGAACGGTGCAGGAAACAGAGCGTGTTGAGCACAGGATAATGATCCCTCCCCAGTATAAGGGAGAGCTTACGCTGTCATCCATAGCGGCAGAGGGGGATTATAAAGTCACCGATGTGATTGCCCAGATCGAGGACGGAAGCGGCAGAAGCTATCCTCTGACTATGGTCCAGCATTGGCCGATCCGTGTTCCGCGTCCTGTTCAGGATCATCTCGACCTCAAGGTCCCGCTTATCACAGGACTCAGGGTGATTGATACGTTGTTCCCGCTTTCCAAGGGTGGTACTGTTGCCATCCCCGGAGGTTTCGGTACCGGCAAGACAATGACACAGCATTCGATCGCGCAGTGGTGCGATGCAGATATCATCGTATATATCGGCTGCGGAGAGCGCGGCAATGAGATGACCGATGTTCTCCGTGAGTTCCCGAACCTGATCGATCCGAGGACAGGGCTTTCGCTGATGCAGCGCACAGTCCTGATAGCGAATACTTCGAACATGCCGGTATCGGCAAGAGAGGCATCGATCTATACAGGGATCACGATGGCTGAGTACTACCGCGATATGGGATACAACGTAGCCATCATGGCAGACAGCACTTCCAGATGGGCAGAGGCTCTCAGAGAGCTTTCAGGCCGTATGGAGGAGATGCCTGCAGAGGAGGGCTTCCCCGCATATCTTCCGACCAGGATAGCCCAGTTCTATGAAAGGGCCGGCCATATGAAGAACCTCAATGGCTCGGATGGGTCTGTCTCTGTCATCGGTGCTGTATCGCCTCCTGGAGGAGATTTCTCTGAGCCTGTCACGCAGCATACAAAGAGATTCGTAAGGGCATTCTGGGGATTGGACAGGTCGCTTGCGTCTGCCCGCCACTATCCTGCGATTTCATGGCTGGACAGCTACTCGGAGTACGTAGATGAGGTCAGGGACTGGTGGAATGGCCATAGCCAGGACAAATGGGCGGAAAACCGCAGAAGGATAATGGAGCTCCTGCAGAAGGAGGTCAGGCTTCAGCAGATCGTGAAGCTCGTCGGTCCCGATGCCCTTCCTGATTCCCAGAACTTCATCCTCGAGGTATGCTCGCTTTTCAAGACTGCCTTCCTCCAGCAGAACGCCTTTGATGATATCGATAGGTACTGCTCGGTCGAGAAGCAGGTGAAGATGCTTGCGATAATCCTCCGCTACTATGATCTTGGAAGCGAGGCGATATCCAAGGGAGTTCCGCTCGTGAAGGTCAGAAGGCTTCAAGTCGTGCAGGATATAGCGAAGATGAGATTCACTGTCTCCAACGACAATGCCGATGATATCGACAGACTTGAGCTCAGGCTCGAGAGATCGATGATGCAGCTTGGGAGCTTGTATGATGAATGATAGTGTGATGAGTGATAAGGAAACCCTTCTCAAGGAGGGTGGCAGAGCTCTTCTTTCAGGGCGTGAATACAGGGGAGCATCGAAGATCGATGGACCGCTTGTATATATGCGCAATACCCATCCAGTAGGGTATGGGGAGCTCGTTGAGATAGTAGCTCCCGATGGGTCCATCAGGTCCGGTCAGGTCCTTGATACATCAGATGAGGCAGTCTGCGTCCAGTGCTTTGAGGGAACCGATGGACTTTCCCTGCCTGGGACTAAGATGCATTTCCTTGGCGAGCCTCTTACTCTCGGAGTATCGGAGAAGATGCTTGGCCGTGTCATGAACGGACTGGGAAAGAGCCGTGATGGGGCAGCTGTTCCTGCATCTTCCGATGAGCGCGATGTCAATGGGACACCGATGAATCCAACAGCGCGTGAGTATCCAAGGGACTTCATACAGACAGGTATATCGGTAATCGATGGGATGATGACTCTGATCCAGGGCCAGAAGCTTCCTATCTTCTCTGGAAACGGCATGGAGCATAACCAGCTTGCAGCCCAGATAGTGCGACAGGCGAAGGTACGCGGCGGAAAATCCGATTTTGCTATCGTCTTCGCAGCAATGGGTGTCAAGTATGATGTCGCGAAGTACTTCATCGATTCATTCGAGGAGACAGGAGTTCTCGACAACGTTGCCATGTTCCTTTCCCTGGCTGACGATCCGTCGCTTGAGAGGACGATCACGCCGAAGTCGGCGCTCACGCTTGCAGAGCACCTCGCCTTTGACTGCGGCAAGCAGGTTCTTGTCATCATGACCGATATGACGAACTACTGCGAATCGCTCCGTGAGATCTCCACACAGCGCGGTGAGATCCCTTCAAGAAAGGGCTATCCAGGATACCTCTATTCGAATCTCGCAGAGATCTATGAGAGGTCCGGGAAACTGCTCGGGAGGACAGGTTCGATCACCCAGCTTCCGATACTCACAATGCCTAATGATGATATAAGCCATCCTATTCCGGACCTTACGGGATACATAACTGAGGGGCAGATCGTATTTGACCGCAATATGCATGGAAGCGGTATCTATCCGCCTATCAATGCGCTGCAGTCCCTTTCAAGGCTTATGAAGGATGGTATCGGAGAAGGGATGACAAGAGCGGATCATCCGCATCTGTCCAATCAGCTTTTTGCCTCCTATTCGCATGTCCAGGATGTGAGGAACCTTGCCTCTGTTATCGGCGAAGAGGAGCTGACGGAGCTCGATCATCACTATATGCAGTTCGGTGAGTTCTTTGAGAAGAAGTTCGTCTCCCAGGCATATGATGAGGACAGGTCCATTGAGGAGACCCTCGACCTTGCATGGGATGCTCTCTCTATCCTTCCTTCAGAGGAGCTGCAGCGTCTGACCGAGGAGGAGATCTCCGAGCACTATAAGGGCTGATGGTATGAATGCGCAGATAGCACCTACGAGAAGCAATCTGATGAGGATCAAGAACGAGCTTGCGTTCTCAAGGACCGGCTATGATCTTCTGGACCAGAAACGGTCTATCCTTGTTTCCGAGCTCCTGACTCTTGTTGATCAGGCCGTTGATTACCAGAACAGAGTTGAGAAGGCATTGCAGGATGCCGACGTGTCGCTGCAGGATGCTATAATGCATATGGGAAGACTCAAGGTGGCGAATCTTGCAGGTGCTGTAAGCATCTCGTCTTCGATCACCCTCTCATCGAGGAAGGTGATGGGGGTTTCTCTTCCGAAGGTCGCGACCGAGTTCGCAGGAAAGGGTCCGTTCTTCTCTCCGGAAGGAACCAGCATGATGGGAGAGGTCGCTATAAGCCGATTCAGCGATGCACTCTCCCTGATGGGGCAGATGGCGGAGCTGAAGGTCTCTATAATGCGTCTGTCAAGAGAGGTGAAGAAGACCATCAGAAAGGTCAATTCACTTGAGAAGCTCGTCATTCCGGATAGGGAGGAGACGGTCAGGTATCTTACAGGCAGGATCGAGGAGGCGGAAAGGGAGAATTTCGTCCTGATGAAAGCCGTAAAGGATAGAATGGAAAGAGCAAAGGAGGGGATAGGGCAATGAAGGTGCCATACAGCAGAATACTTGTTTATCTGGACGGCAGCGAAGGATCGATCAATGCGCTTATGTATTCGATTCTTCTGGCAAAGAGCACAGGAGCCCAGCTCCATGCTGTCTATGTTGTCAATACAAAGGCGCTGGGAGATCTTGTCCGTTCCCATATCTTCGTCGATCAGGAGAAGGCTGAGTACCAGGCTGATCTCAGGAAGGATGCATCAAGGCATATCAGGCATGCGGAGAGACTTGCTTCCTCAAAGGATCTCGATATCGTCACAGAGGTCATCGATGGCTCTCCGCATCATGTGATACTTGATTACATCAAGGCCCACTCCATTGACCTGCTTGCCCTTGGACCTGTGAATGTTATACGCTCTAGGCGCGATGAGCTGACGAGCGAGAATGACAGGATGCTGCGCACAGCTCCTTGTCCTGTTATTGTCGTACGTGAATCCGATGATATCTGGGAAGAATTCGGGGAGGTATGAAATGACACTGCTTGAAGCGCTTGATAAGAATCTGATCAGGGTCCCGCTCTCATCTGCCGATGGAAATGGTGTGATTGAAGAGCTTGTCTCCCTTTTCGCAAAGGAGAGGAATCTCTCCCCAGAGGAGGAGAATCGCATCGCCGATTCAATAAAGGAAAGGGAAGCGCTTGGGTCCACTGCGATGGAAAATGGCATCGCAATTCCCCATGCCCGTATCGAAGGCCTCGATAAATCCGCTGTCGTGATAGGAATCTCAAGGCTTCCCGTGGCATTCGGAGCTGCAGATGGAAGCGGTACGAAGGTCTTCTTCCTCGTGCTTGCCCCGAAGGATAACCCATCGGAGCATGTGCAGATCCTTTCCTCGATTGCGAAAGCCGCATCATCCCAGCTCTTTGTGAGGATGCTTCTATCCTCAAAGACGAAGGATGATGTTTATCAGCTATTCTTCGAATGATGCTTTGCCCTCCATGATGTAGAATCATAAGAGGAGGGCTTCATGAGAATAACATTCCTAGGAGCCGCACGGATGGTGACAGGCTCCTCTTTTCTTCTTGAGCACAATGGCTTTTCCTTTCTTGTCGACTTAGGGCTTGCGCAGGGAAATGATGAGGAGAGAATGGGGGAAGCTCTGCCGTTCTCTGCCTGTGATATCGATGCGGTGATCCTGACCCATGCCCATATAGATCACTCCGGCAGACTGCCTATGCTTGCGAAAGAAGGCTATTCAGGGCCGATATATGCAACAGAGGCGACAAAGAGACTTGCTTCGATAATGCTTTCGGATAGCGCTCATATCCAGGAAAGCGATGCAGCCTGGAAGTCCAGACGCTCTGCAAGAGAGGGAGGGGAGAAGGTTGAGCCCCTATATACCTCTGCTGATGCAGCCATGGAGCTTTTCCAGAGCGTGCCTTACTGCCAGCGCATATTCCTCACTGATGATATATCATTCATGATAATCGACGCAGGCCATCTACTGGGATCTGCATCGGTGAAGGTCTTCTTCCAAGAGGATGGGAAGGAGAAGTCTATCGTCTTCTCTGGGGATATCGGGAATACCGGCCAGCCGATGCTGCGCAATCCTGAGTACTTCGACAGCGCTGACTGGGCGATAATGGAGTCTACATATGGAGACAGACTCCATGAAAAGGCAGAAGGGAATGAGAAGGATGTTCTTTATAGAAGAGCGGAGGAGCTTGCCGCGATAACGGACAGGACATTCAGGAGGGGAGGCAATCTGATCATCCCTTCATTCGCAGTGGGCCGTACGCAGGAGATCCTCTATCTTTTCCGGATAATCATGGATAAGAAGATCCTTCCATATGAGATACCGGTCTTCGTTGACAGTCCTTTATCTGTAAAGGCGACAGCGGTGTTCGCATCATGCCTCCGGGATGATTACTTCGACGATGAGGCAAGGGAATTGATAGAAAAGGGAATCAATCCGATACTCTTCCCATCTCTAACTGCTGTAATCGATGCCGAGGAATCGAAGAAGCTCAACCTGAGAAAGGAGAGCGCTGTGATCATCTCCTCTTCAGGAATGTGCGAGGCAGGACGGATACGGCATCATCTGAAGCACAATATATGGCGCTCCGATTCAACCATCCTGTTTGTAGGTTATCAGGCAGAGGGGACGCTCGGCAGGGAGATAGTCGATGGCGCAGAGTCCATACACCTGTTCGGCGAGGAGATAATGGTCAATGCGGAGATTGCCATTCTCAAGGGAACCAGCGGACACGCGGATAAGAATGGCCTTCTAGAATGGATTTCCGCATTCTCAGCCAAGCCTGCAGGGATCTTTGTCGTACATGGAGAGGAGGAGACTGCGGAGTATTTTGCTTCCATGGTATCATCCCGCTTCGGGATCAAGGCATATGCGCCGGATATCGGAGAGGATTTTACGTTCGGCAGCGAATTCCCGGAAGAAGGGGAGGTTCCGCTTCGACGCCATTCTGCTAAGATGCTGCGTCCACGCCTTGAGGAGCTGGAAAAGCAGAAGAATGAGATCGATGATATCTTCAGCAGGCTTAAAAACAGGGTTTCCGCCGAGGATCTTTCAGATGAGAAGAATGCAGAGCGCCTTGGAAGGGCTCTTAAAAGGTTCTCTGACGAGCTGTCTGAGATCAGCAGAAGATGGAATGGAAAGGCATGAAATTCTATTTTCTTATAGGATAATCAATTGTAAAAAAGATATAAAAATTTTGAGAAAAGTACTTTACAAAAAGTGTGGAAGTGTGGAGAATACAGCCTCGGTGCTGAAGAGGCCGAAGGGAATCATCCGGAGGCGGGCTGAAGCGCTTGACAGAATGCGGAGTACCTGCTAATCTGTCATGGCACCCGAGAAGGGTGGCAGTTC
>CALXKS010000033.1 GCA_944389015.1 uncultured Spirochaetaceae bacterium | reverse complement strand
AAGATCCGTCACAACCCTGAAGCCCTCTTCCCTGAGTCTCTTCTCACGGCTTCTGGAATACTCGAATGCAGATTCTCCGACAGGGATGATCGCAATCTGATCAGGAGAAAGCCATGGCGGGAAAGCTCCTGCATAATGCTCCAGCAGAACACCGAAGAACCTCTCAATAGAACCAAGGAGCGCACGATGGATCATGAATGGTCTCTTCTCCGTTCCATCCTTATCGACGAATGTAAGGTTGAAGCGCTCAGGCAGATTGAAATCGAACTGGACTGTCGAGAGCTGCCACTCACGCCCTATGGCATCCTTTATCTTGAGATCGATCTTAGGCCCATAGAACGCACCGCCGCCTTCATCGATATCATAAGCAAGACCTTCCTTCTCAACAGCCTTCTTAAGAGCCTCGGTTGCCTTATCCCAGTCCTCTACTCTGCCAACAGACTTCTCCGGCTTTGTGGAGATATATGCGTGGACATCCTGGAATCCGAATGAGTGAAGCATGTAAAGGGAGAATCTCAGGACCTCAAGAATCTCATCATCCATCTGATCGGGTGTTACAAAGAGGTGTGCATCATCCTGTGTGAATCCCCTTACCCTCATCAGACCATGAAGAGCACCTGCTTTCTCATATCTATATACTGTTCCAAGCTCAGCCCACCTGAAAGGAAGCTCCCTGTAGCTGTGCTTTGTATTCTTGTAGATCATGATATGGAACGGGCAGTTCATCGGCTTTGCATAGTAATCTGCCTTATCCATCTCCATCGGAGGATACATGGATTCCTTGTAGAAACCGAGATGGCCAGAGGTCTCCCAGAGCCAGCTCTTCCCCACATGAGGCGTATAGACAAGCTCATAGCCGTTCTTATAGTGCTCGCCCCTCCAGAAATCCTCTATGGCCTGCCTTACCCTTGCTCCCCTCGGATGCCAGTAGACAAGACCCGGGCCAGCCTCCTCATGAAGGGAGAAGAGATCAAGATCCTTGCCAAGCTTTCTGTGATCCCTCTTTTCTATATCCGCAAGATGATCCATATAGAGCCTGAGCTCCTTGGGATTGGTCCATGCAGTTCCATAGATCCTGGTGAGCATAGGATTCGTCTCCTTGCCCCTCCAGTATGCACCTGCAATCGAAAGAAGCTTGAAAGCCTCCTTGTTCAGCTGCTTCGTGGACTCAACATGCGGGCCACGGCAAAGGTCGGTGAAATTGCCCTGGGTATAGAGCGAAACAGTCTCTCCCTCAGGGATTGCATCGATAAGCTCAAGTTTGTAAGGCTGATCAGCGAAAAGCGCCTTGGCCTCCTCCCTTGTGACTTCCTTTCTCACAAATGGAACACCTGAAGCAATGATATTCTTCATGTGCTCTGTAATCGTCTCCAGATCCGCATCCTGGAGCGGGCGCGGAAGATCGAAATCGTAATAGAATCCATTCTCAATCGAAGGCCCGATCGCGATCTTCGCCTCTGGGAAGATCTCCAGCACGGCCTCCGCCATGACATGCGCCATGGAGTGTCTGATCATCGATAGCTTTTCATCATTAGGCATAGCCATCTCTCCTTATTAAAGCAAAAAGCCTTTCCAGTCTCATCCTCGCCATATGCAAGGACGAAGCTGCAAAGGCTCCGCGGTTCCACCTTGCTTCCCCTGAAACAGGGACGCTCATTATGCCTTAACGCCGGCAGTCGGCATGGAATACTTGTTGCCTTTCACCCATGCAGCTCGGGAGTGGTTTTCACATCCTATCCCCAGGTATCTCTCACCCGCCGAAGCGGATACCCTCTCAGAGGCGGAATCAGAAGCTACTCGTCTCCGTCATAGCCATTACAGAAAGAATAATGCAAACAGCGATCGATATTCAAGTAACGGATAGGAAAATCCCGGCAAGAAGAGTGCCGGGATGCATACTGAACCGTTTTCTGCTATTGCTTATGCTCAAAGCCAGCAGGATTGATCTCCCTTTCATCAAGGATGATCTTATAAGTGACCTGTGTGCCGTTGATTATATCCTCAAGATATAAAGTGTGCGGCTTTCCATCTACCTTCGCCTTCAGATCATGGATTATGGTTGTATTCTCAGGATCATCAGGGGAAACAATGGTTTTCCATTTGGATCCGGACTGGATAACCCCGGTCTTTCCATCTTCCAGGGCAATCTCATCAGAATCCTTCTCCGTAACCTTATATCCATCGGCTCCATCCACCCACAGGGAAGGGACATCCTGGGATTTATCAAACAATACCATTATGTCCTCGATGAGAATAAGATCCGATATAGGATCCGAGGCATTGCCTGTGCAGGATCCAAGAAGCATTGCTGCAATAGCAGTCAGAACGAAGAACTTAATCAGCTTTCCCATTATCTTCCTCCTTCGATTCTCCCTTCCACCTGTTTAAAGGATAAAGGAGTTTTCCACCTCTGCATAGGAAAATATCGCAGATCAGATGGAAAAGAAAATCCCGGCAAAGATGAAATCCGCCGGGATATTTTTATCAGCAAGCCTGATGCTTATTACTTTGCACCAGCCTTCTTCTTCTCCTGATATGCCTTCTTCAGCTCATCGGATACAGACTGAGGTACGCGGCCATACTTGGCAACCTCCATCGTGAACTCAGCCTTGCCCTGTGTAAGGGAGCGGAGGACTGTTGAATATCCGAACATCTCTGAAAGAGGAACCTCAGCGATGACCTGGCACTGGTTGTTGTCCTCTGTGGAGGAGACAATCATGCCTCTTCTCTGGTTGATGGATCCGAAGATGTTTCCCTGGAATTCAGAAGGACCTTCTACCTCAACCTTCATAATCGGCTCGAGGATGACAGGCTTTGCCTTCTCGAAAGCTTCCCTGAATGCTCCGATAGCAGCTGTCTGGAATGCCATATCAGAGGAGTCTACAGGATGCCACTGTCCATCGTTTACGACACAGCGCACTCCGATTACAGGGAATCCGATCTGAGAACCCTTCTTCATAGCGGACTGGAAACCCTTGTCGCATGATGGGATATACTCAGTAGGAATAGCACCGCCCTTGACCTCATCAACGAACTCATAGTCCTTTGCTGGCTCATCCGGATCTGTCTGCACAATCGGCTCGATGTAGCCTGCAACACGTGCATACTGACCAGAACCACCGGTCTGCTTCTTATGAGTGAAGTTGAACTCAGCCTTCTGGCTGATAGCCTCTCTGTATGCAACCTCAGGCTGTCCTACCTTGACCTCAGCCTTATACTCTCTCTTCATTCTCTCGATATAGACATCGAGATGAAGCTCTCCCATTCCTTTGATGATCGTCTGATTGGACTCTGGATCAACATATGTCTGGAATGTCGGGTCTTCCTTTGTGAAGCGGTTGAGAGCCTTTGCCATATTGTCCGCAGCCTTCTTGTCAACCGGCTCGATAGCCAGCGAGATAACAGGAGTCGGAACGAACATCGATGTGATCGAGTAGTTGAGGGATGGATCGCAGAATGTATCGCCGGATGCGCAGTCAATGCCGAAGAGAGCAGCAATCTCACCGCATCCTGCCTCAGAGATATCCTCCATTGTGGAAGCATGCATCTTCACAAGACGTCCGACATTGAACTTCTTCTTTGTCCTGGTGTTGAGAAGCGTATCGCCCTTCTTGATCTTTCCCTGATAGATTCTGATGTATGTAAGCTGACCGAACTGACCATCCTCAAGCTTGAATGCAAGGATCACAGGCTTTGCATCTTCCTTCGACTCAAGAACGATCTCCTTCTCATTGTCATCAAGGTCGAGAGCTATGTTCTGGACCTCTGTAGGATTCGGCAGATAGCTTACAACGCCATCGAGAAGCGGCTGGATGCCCTTGTTCTTATAAGCAGAACCCATGAATACAGGGCAGAGCTCAAGGCTGATTGTCCCCTTTCTTACAGCAGCGCGGATGAGATCCGGAGTAACGGAATCCTCAAGCATAGCCTCCATAAGCTCATCGGAGCACATTGACACAGCATCGAGCATCTCTTCCCTCTTTGCCTGTGCCTCTGCAAGAAGCTCAGAAGGAATCTCAGCCTCCCTTACCTGGAGATGATCATCGCCCTGGTCGAAATAAAGAGCCTTCATCTCAACAAGATCCACGACACCTTCAAGCCTGTCCTCGAGTCCGATAGGGATCTGCATGAGAACAGCATTAAGGCCGAGCTTCTCAACGAGCTGGTTCTTGACCTTATACGGATTCGCTCCTGTTCTATCGCACTTATTGACGAATGCGATGCGGGGAACGTGGTATCTCTTCATCTGGCGGTCAACAGTGATGGACTGGGACTGAACACCACCGACAGAGCAGAGCACGAGGATGGCTCCATCAAGAACACGCAGCGATCTCTCTACCTCAATCGTGAAGTCAACGTGTCCCGGAGTATCGATGATGTTGATCTCATGGCCCTTCCACTCTACGTTCGTAGCAGCCGATGCGATCGTGATACCTCTCTCCCTTTCGAGCTCCATGGAGTCCATGGTAGCACCGACACCATCCTTGCCACGTACTTCGTGGATAGCATGGATCTTGTTGCAGAAGTAGAGAATGCGCTCTGAAAGAGTTGTCTTTCCTGAGTCGATATGGGCGCTGATTCCGATATTCCTCATGCCCAGTAAGTCGTGTGCCATATCTATTACCTCTTATAAAAAAGTCTGTTTCATCTGCAGCTGAAAAGCCACCAGATTGGCATAATACTGATTCTTGCCCCTTTGTGCAATAGATTACCTGCATACGGATTGCATCCCCTTCTCCAGCAAGGAAAAGAAAATATGGAAACCAAAGAGCAGCGGGAACCTCTGACCACGCGGAATGATAACACAGGCTTAACACACTGTCTGGCTATGGAAAACACAAATCGCAGCAATGCAGGGAACTCGCAATAGCCCGCTTGCCCTTATATGTGCTAGTATTCATGTATGGCAACAGTATTTGAGATGATTATCAATGGGGAGATCCCATCAGTGAAGATCCATGAAGATGACCAGTGCATCGTCATTCTTGATATCAATCCTGTGGCAAAAGGCCATGCGCTTGTGATATCCAGAAAGCCCTATCCTACATTCACGGATGTACCGGCAGAGACTCTTCATCACATGATGGACATTGCAAGGATGGTCGACAAGAAGCAGAGAGAGGTCCTCAAAGCTGAAGGAACCAACATAATGATAAACAATTCCCCAGCCTCCGGGCAGGAGGTTCCCCATCTGCATATCCATGTGATCCCGCGCATCCAGGGTGATGGAAAGACTCCAAAGCTCGACAAGACGCAATATGCAGAGGGCGAAGCGGCAAAGTACGGAGATATGCTGAGGCTGTGATGAAAAGGATACTGACAGTTCTTTCCATAGCTCTCATCATGCTTTCCTCCTGCATATCCTATACCGTCGAGATGGGATACAGCAGGATAAGCCTGCCTGATGAGTCAGGGCCGAAGAAGGAGACAAGATACAGACTTATACAGGAAGGAGGTGGCTATGCGCTAGGAAGCCCGGATGAGATGCAGCCATATCCGGAAGACCTTTCCGGGATGACCTATCCTTATCTCTACGCTCCTTATCCTACCTGCTCTCTGAAAGACAGCGGCATAACGGAGATTTCCATCCTGACCGTTCCTCTTGGGCATGAAGAGCTGACAGATGAGGAGACAGCTGCAATCCTTTCATCCTTAAGCGATATAGATGCGGATTTCATCGTTATCACAGGATCTCTTGAGAACCAGGTGACTGCCGCGGAAAAGGCAGGGAAGAACGCAGTGACGCTTGAGGGCGGCACGGTGCTTTTCTCGCTTGAATATGTATCCTCGAACGGAAAGAGCGCCATATTCAATGTCGCAGAGGGGAAGGATGCTGAGATAGCGGTTCTATCATTCGATAATGAGATGCCATCATCACCTGCGGATATTCCTCAATGGACAGCAGAGATTGAAAAATCAGGGAATGCGGCCAGGACAAAGATGACAGCGGATTCGATGACCGATCCAGAGAGCATCCTAATAATATCGTCATCTGAGCCTTCTACGCTTGACTGGACGATGCTTACTCTGCGCTATAGAGGGGAGAAGAGCTTCCCGATATCCGATATGATGCTCTCATCAGGGTGGACAGATGCATACAGGGCAACGCACTTCAGTCCTGAGACCGATGCCGGGATAACCAGGGTGAATGGAAGCATCCATGAAAGGATGGACTTCATCTATACAAAGGGAGTCATGCCTTCCTGGACGATAGCGTTCCCTGTGAAAGGACTTACAGATACAAAGGGGATATCAGCGCTCCTTGCCGATATCATCATCCCATAATTATCTTGGAACAGAGGAGAAAGACAGATATGGATATAACAAAAAGCAATTTCACGGAAGAAGTAATGAATGCGAAGGAGCCTGTGCTTCTTGATTTCTGGGCATCATGGTGCGGGCCATGCAGGATGCAGGCCCGGATACTTGAAGAGTCTGCCGCAGAGCTCAGCGGAGCAAAGATATGCAAATGCAATGTCGATGAGAATCCGGATCTGGCAGCCCAGTTCGGAGTCCAGGCAATTCCTACACTCCTTGTATTCCGCGGCGGAGAGGTCGTCGACAGAGCAACCGGCGTAAGGAATGCCGCAGAGCTCAGGAGGATGCTTGGCATCTGATCAGATGAAGGAGTGGATCTCGAAGTCTGAGATATAATCGGAGGTCTCCAGATACTGTATTGCTTTCCCATGGTCCTTTCTGGAGGAGAATGCAATATATGCAGAGAACATCACATGGCCGTTTCCGCCTTTTCTGAGGGAGTAGCTGCTGAATGATATTCCCTCCGATGCGAGACGGCCTTTTATATCTTCCGGAGAAAGGCCTGTTGCCGTGGTATCTACCCTGACAGCCCCTGACACTGGCCAGATTGCCCGTATGAACCGCATATGGAGCACAAACTGCACAAGAAGCATTATCAGAGTGGCAAGAGCCGCGATGGCATACATCCCCGCCCCTGCGGCAATCCCTACACCGACTGTGGCCCAGAGCCCTGCAGCTGTCGTAAGTCCCATTGACGAGGAATCATTGCGGACGAATATGACCCCGGCTCCGAGAAAGCCGATAGCGCTGACAACACCTGCGGCGATACGGGAGGCGTCGACGCTTATTCCTTCAACAGAGAGAACATCGGCAAAGCCGTATTTGGAGACGATCATCATCAGGGCGGAGGCCAGCGCAACGACAATATGCGTTCTGATACCGGCGCTCTTCTGCCGTATCTCCCTTTCTATCCCTATAAGCGCGCCAAAGACAACTGCAGCCAGAAGACGAAGAAACAGATCGATCATATCCACACTCATGATACCACGGAACGCGAGATGCAGCGGAGCATTCTGCTGATGGCGAAGACCAGAGCATAGATGATCATATGCGCGGCAACCACAGAGGCTCCTGCAGGAAGAGAGAATGCATAGGAAGCGGAAAAACCCGCAAGGAATGCGGCAGCTGATTCAAAAGCCGCAAAGAAGGAGACTGCGCGGTATGTCTTTGCCACAAGCATGGCAGATGAGGCAGGGAAGATTATCAGGGCAGAGATCAGCAGGGAGCCAAGCATGCGCATCCCGACAACGATTATCAGGGCAGTCAGCACTGCGAGTATCGAAGTGTACCTTGAGCATCTTATACCCGTAGCCTCCGCAAACACAGGATCGAATGTCGTCGCATAAATCTGATGATAGAAGACTATATAGACAAAGAATGTCACGACAGCGGCCGATGCGGCAATTATCGCATCGCTTTTCGATACAGAGAGTATCGAACCGAAAAGAAATGCATTGAGATCGGTATTCACCCCGCCTGCTGATACCGCGATGACTCCGATTGCAAGCGCCGATGATGATATCAGGGCAATCGACCTATCTCCCCCGCTCCTTCCTGATAATCTCAGAAGCAGGAATGCTGCAGCTATGACAACGGGGATCGTCAGAGCCATCGGGGATATATAGAGAACAGCCGCGATGCCGAGGGCTCCAAAGCCTACGTGGGAAAGACCATCACCTATCATCGAGAATCTCCTGAGCACAAGGCTCACGCCCAGAAGCGATGAGGAGACAGATACGAGAAAGCCGACGATGAGAGCTCTCAGCAGGAATGGATAGGAAAGGATATCACTGATGATCATGCCCAGCCTCCTTGAGGAATGTGCGTCCCATTCCGGATCTGAAATATTCATCCTTCGTCCCGAAGAAGTACGATCCATGGGAAAGGTGGAGTATGGTATCAGCAGCATTCAGGGCCGGATGTATATCATGGGTTACCATCATTATCGCAGTACCTGCATCATTGAGGCTGTCTATGATCCCATAGAGCTCCGCAGTCGATGCGGCATCAAGAGCTGCAGAGGGCTCATCCAGGAGAAGAAGCTTGTCGGTGGCCATAAGAGCTCTGGCAAGGAGAACGCGCTGCTGCTGCCCGCCTGACAGCTCCTGGAATGGAGAGAGCCTCCTGCCTTCCATTCCCAGACGCGACAGCTCATATACAGCCCTCTCCTTCTCCTCCTTTGAGTATCCGAAGAGCCTTCTATGCCTATTCAGGCATCCTGAGAGAACGACCTCCATGACTGAAGAGGGGAAATCACGCTGGATACCTGACTGCTGCGGAAGATACCCGATTTCGTTCTGCTTAAGGCCATTCTCGAAAAGAATGGTTCCGGCCAAAGGTGAAATGAGTGAGAGCACCGTCTTTATGAATGTGCTCTTCCCCGATCCGTTCTCACCGACGATGCAGAGATAATCACCTTCATTGACTGCGAATGAAAGCCCGGAGAGCACCGGCTCCCCTTCGTATCCGATTGTTATGTTGTTCCCTTCGATAAGCCTCATGATAGAGCCTCCCTGAGCACATCAGCATTCTTCTCCATCAATGACAGATAGGTCTCTCCATTCAGATAGTCATTCAGAGTGATATTATGCATGGAGCTGAATACAAGAATGCCGCAGCCTGCCTCCTCTGCTATAGTGCGGGCTATAAGCGCAGACGAGAGCTCGATATTCAGAACATACCTCGTGCCAAGCTCCCTTGCTTTATCTATCAGGAAGGCGATGGTGCGCGCACTCGGCTCTGTCTCCTCTGCGCATCCGGGGAATGCAGCATAGTACTCCAGACCATATTCAGAGACAAAGTACAGCAGTGGAAAACGGGATGCGAATATCAGGGTATCAAGGCGGGAAGAGGAGACAATATCCCGGATTCTCGCATCAAGCGCTTCCAGTTCCGCGATATATGCCGCTGCATTTGAACTGAATTCATCCGCCCGGCTGCCGTCAAGTGAGATGAGAGCATCCCTGAGATTCTCTATTATCGCTATCTCATTCGGTATGCTGGTCCATACATGCTCATCGATTCCATGATGATGCTCTGCCCCTTCCATTCCCTCCCTGCTCTCCTCTGCAAGAAGACTTACCTGATCAATCAGGCGGAACTGGAATGGCGGATCATCGGATGCGGAAAGCAATCTATCCATCCAATCCTGTGAATGCCCTCCTGTATATACTACGATATCAGCATCTGAAACAGCGATCATATCCTTCGGGGTCGGCTCATATCCATGGCTTTCAGTCCCGGGAGGAAGAAGCATCAGGATGCCATCATCACTGCCTATTACGGCCCGAAGAGCATCAAATGATGGAAAATCCGCGGCTACAGCGAAATACCTTGGGGAATCATCCACGCCGCATCCTGCGAAAAGGAAAAGTATTATAAAGAGCAATCCTGCGGCTTTCACGGTTCTTTCCCCTCTCTGCACGCAGGGCAGATTCCTTCAAGCATCGATGAATTGAGAAGCTCAAAACCGCAGGCATCCACGATCTCCCTGGAAATCACAGAGGAGATACTGTCATCAATATGCCACACACATCCGCACCTGCTGCACTTTATATGCAGATGGCCAGAACATGATTCCGGATTGCGATACTGAAAGAGAGCCTCCTGTCCAGAGGGGACTTTCATGAGATATCCATCCCCGCTGAGACGATTGATAACCCTGTATACCGTTGCAAGCGCAATCCCAGGAAGAAGCCCTGATACTTCACGTGCAGTGAAGCTCTTCGCAGGATTCGACCTGAAGACAGAAAGAATCATCGCCCGCTGCTTTGTATTGTATTCCTTCACGGAAAATGAGAATAGTTCTCATTTTGCAGAGCGTCAACCCTCCACTATCTCCCTGGCACGTTCCGGATAGTTTGTTATAAGGCCGTCGACATCCCATGAGAGGCACTTCCTGATACCCTCCTGATCATTGACGGTCCAGACATTTATCCCGCAATGATTGGCTTTCAGCTCCTTCACTGCCCCATCTGAAAGAAGGGCATAATCTGGATGATAATACTCCATCCCAAGACTGTTGATCAGATTCCCTATATTCACAATGCGGGGAGAGGAGATGAGGAATCCTGAACGGATTTCAGGGGCAAGCTCCCGTGCACGGATCACGGAAAGCCAGTTGAAGGAAGAGAAGATGATCCGGTCCTCAAGGGAGAATCTCCTTATCAGAGCTATCGTCTTCTCTTCAATGCCAGGATAGTAAAGAGGAGCGGTCTTCAGCTCTATATTGGTGTATAGACCTGTATCCTTAACCCATGAAAGATACTCCTCAAGAGAAGGAATGGGCGTAAAGCCGTATGAATCCTCCTTGGTCCTTCCTGCATTCGTCCTTTCCAGCTCGGATCTGGAGCATTCAGCAAGGAGCTTCTTCTCTCCCGTCGTACGCTCCAAAGACTCATCATGCATTATCATCACCTCTCCATCCCTGGAAAGGTGGACATCAAGCTCGATTCCATCAGCGCCTGCTTCATAGGCCTTCATGAATGCGAGCATGGTATTCTCCGGATAAGTACCGCTCATGCCGCGGTGCGCAATAATGTCCATAGCTATGGGATAGCAGAGAAAGGACATCCCTGCAAGAAGATATTTGACAGAGCGCGCTTCCATTGCGATATTCATCATATGGCTAATAGTTTCTATTCAGGCCGGAATGGTTCTGATGCGCTCTCTGTATTCCTGGCGGCTGTCGCTGCAGTGCTTGCCATTGCAGCCTCCGTTGCATCATCCTCATCAGTCCGTCTTTTCCTGAGCGGACTTGCGATCATCCTTGTTGTCATTGCCCTTTTGCGCATGCTGAGCAGGAATGTCGGGAAAAGAAGAAGCGAGAATGATGCCTTTCTATCGCTGTTCCGCTTCCTCTCCCCTGATCCGAAGACGAAGGCACGGAAGGAGGAAGAAAGGCGCAGAAGGGAGCAGAGGAAGGAGGATCTCAGGACACACGCCTACTTCCGCTGCCCGGAATGCAGAACAGAATGCAGAGTGCCGAAAGGCAAGGGCAAGATCCGCATAACATGCCCTAAATGCGGACACCAGTTCATAAAGAGGACATAGCATGTTCGGTTATCTTACAGCTGATACAGGACGGATGCAGAAGGAGGAAAGGGCTTTATATAAAGCGCATTACTGCGGACTCTGCCATATCCTGAAAGAGAAATACGGAAAGACCGGCATGGCTATCCTTTCATACGATATGACCTTTCTGGAGATGCTTCTTTCGGATCTTTCCGACAGCCGGACTGAGGAAGGGATGGAAAAGTGCGTAACCCATCCTGTAAAGGCACACAGGTACATTGTATCGGAATGCACGGAGTACTCCGCAGACATGCAGATGCTTCTTGCTTATTACTCTGCATATGATGATGCCAATGATGGAGGAAGCAGTCAGAAAGCGGCAAAGCTGGAACCATTCATGAAGAAGCTGGGATCAGAATACGCAAGACAGGATGAAGGGGTCCGGAAGGCTCTTCTGAGAATACAGGAAGAAGAGCGCAATGGCACAAAGGATCCGGAGTTCATGGCAAGGCTTTCCGGGGAGATGATCTCAGAGATCTTCGTCATGGATGACCGCTCTTTCTTTGCTGATGACCTTAGAGCTCTCGGATTCGGACTTGGACGCTTTATTTATCTGATGGATGCATGGTGCGACCGGAAAAAGGATGAGAAGAAAGAGCAGTACAATCCATTCGGCAGGGATACAAGCTGGGAGCAGGCAAAGGATATGCTGATGGATGCAGCATCGGATGCAGCTGCGGCTTTTGAGCGTCTGCCGCTTGATCAGCATGTTCCAATTCTCAGGAATATCATCTACAGTGGCATATGGATGAGAACAAAGCGGGAGGAACGGAGCAGCGATGACTGATCCATACAGAGTCCTGGGCCTTTCACCAGGGGCTTCGGATGACGAAGTGAAAAAAGCATATAAGACACTTGCCAAGAAATACCATCCGGATGTCGCCGGGAACAGCGAGGAAGCTGCAAGGAAGATGCAGGAGATCAACGCTGCTTATGACCAGATCATCAACCATAAGTCTGATTACTCATCATACAGTGGCTATTCATCATCGTATTCGCAGTATTCACAGAATCAGGGCTATTCGGAGCCTATAGAGCTGCGGGCTGCTGTCAGCTATATAAATGCAAGACGCTACAGGGAAGCTCTCAATGCCCTTTCCTCGATACCTCCTGAGAAGAGAAGCGGACGATGGTACTATCTCTCATCATATGCAAAGGCTTTCTCAGGCGATTCGCAGGGAGCTCTGAATGACATTTCGGCTGCAATAGCGAAAGAGCCAGGGAATATGACATATCTGGCATTCAGGGAACGGCTCATGGGAAGGAGATCTGAGTACACAATGCATACAGGCACATATAGCAACAGCCCCGCTGGGATATGCTCCTCAATCTGCCTGTCAATGCTCTTCTTCAGATTCTGCTTCTGTATGATCTGATCAATTGTCGCTTATCGACTTGATGATATCTGACAGGAATGAAGGAGCGGCCTCAAGCGATATCGAGGATGCGCCTGTCACTACATCATAATAGAAAACCGCAATACCTGCGATGATGAAATCAAGCTTACAGGCTGTTCTTGTCTTATCAGGGGCTTGCCTGACGATTTCTGACTGTCCAAGATAATCTGAGATTATTCCCCTGATCTCCCTGAGAAGTCCTCCGACACCTATGACAGATACAAGCATTCTGTAATAGCTGATATCCCTATTAAGGAATTCCGAAGCCGCTGCAAGGACAGGCTCCGGGTTCTCGATCACCCTGTCTGGGGAAACAACCCGCAATGCTTTGCCGACCTCTTCAAGCGCATCTTCCCTGATTTTATCAAGAACCTGGCGTGAATCCTTATAGTGCGCGTAGAACGTACCTCTGTTTATATCCGCACGCTTGACAATATCGGTTACAGTGATCTTCTCGAAAGGTTTTTCCCTCATAAGTGAGACCAGAGCATTCCTTATCAGGAGCTTGGACCTGATAGAGCTTCTGTACTCTGCTTTCCTGCGCTTCTGTTCCTCCATTTCTCCGTCCCTCCTTATATGGTAAAGGATATAATGCTTCCGGATAATATGAAAGAATTATTTGGATTTAGCGCGATTCTGAATGAAATAAAGCAAATTTCACCGCATTAAGCAGGCCATCATCTGTAATATTATCAGTAATATAGTCAGCCACGGCTTTTAGGGATGCATCAGCATTCCCCATCGCGACCCCCAGTCCTGCATGCTGGACCATCTCGATATCATTGGCCCCATCCCCTATTGCCACAGCCTCTCTTATACTGCCACCATAGCAATCAAGGACGGCATCGATTCCCGTTGCCTTTGTGATATCCGACAGCACGATCTCCCCCATGAGACGCGAAGGCAGCCCTACAGTATTCGCAACGACAGAGAAGCCTTCAGGGACCTCCGCAGCAACATCCTCGACATCGACACCATCGCCATTGCATATATAGAGAAGCTTTATTATTGACGATGGAATCTCATACGTTGCCTTCAGCCCGGGGATATCAAGGAGTCTTCCGACATGCTTATAGAGAAGCGACTGCCAGTACCTGAGATCTTCCTCACTGATATATGTTCCATCATCGCTCTGCATCAGCAGTCTGAAGCCATGGGAATGGCAGAATTCCAGAATGGTGCCACGCTCTTCTTCTGACATGCGCCGTCTGAATACCGTTCTGCCATCTGCGACTACGGTAGCGCCTGCTGAATACACTCCTCCGTCAAACCCCAGGGCTTTGACTGCCTCCGGGATCTCTATAAGGCTCCGGCCTGTCGCAAGGAAGGATCTTGATCCATTCTCACGTATGAGTCTCAGTGCCTCTCTGGTGCTCTCCGGGATTTCCTTCCCGAAAGGGAGAAGAGTACCATCGACATCGAAGAAGAAATAGAGCATCAGGCATCTCCCCAGAGCTGGAATCCACGGGCTCTGAGAGCATCCTTTATCTCCTCGATATGAGCATGATCCCTGGTTTCCATCGTAACCCGCAGCGTGCAGTTGTTGAGCTCCTTCTCATTGCCGTTCTTATCATGGAACACACCTGTGACATTGGCTCCCGCATCTGCGATAATCGAAGAAACCTCAACAAGCTGACCGGGCTTATCGATGAGCTCTGTTGTGATATCCGCAAGCCTTCCTTCCCTTCTGAGAGCCCTATTGATCACCCTTGAGAGCACTGTCACATCGATATTCCCACCTGACACAAGGAGCACTGTACGTCCCTTATCTGTAGGAATCTTCCCGGAGAGAGCCGCTGCAACCGCGACTGCGCCGGCTCCTTCAGACACGAGCTTCTGCTTCTCCATCAGATCAAGGATTGCAACAGCGATCTCATCATCGGTCACTGTCACGATATCATCGACATACTTCTCAACAAGAGGGAATGTGATTCCTCCAGGGCATTTAACTGCTATGCCGTCTGCAATCGTATTCACGCCCTGCAGAGCATGTATCTCGTGCATCTCATGTGAGACGAACATCGAAGCTGCACCAGTTGCCTGAACTCCATATACCTTTATCGATGGCTTCAGCATCTTCGCTGTGAATGCCACACCGGAAATAAGACCGCCGCCGCCGACTGGAACGACGATAGCATCAGCCTCCGGCAGCTGCTGCAGTATCTCGAGAGCAATCGTACCCTGCCCTGCGATGACATACTCATCATCGAACGGATGGATCATGGTGCGCCCTGTCTCGTTCATTATCTCGATTGCCCGGTTATAGGCATCATCATAGACTCCCTTCACCAGCTCGATCTTGGCCCCATAGCTCCTTGTAGCCTCCACCTTTGATATCGGCGCACCAGCAGGAAGACAGATAAGTGAATCTATTCCCTGGCGTGAGGCAGCAAGCGCAACTCCCTGGGCATGATTCCCTGCAGAGCATGCGATAACCCCTTTCTTCTTCTGCTCATCTGTAAGCATTGAGATCTTATAGTATGCGCCACGCACCTTGAAGGAACCTGTGATCTGCAGATTCTCCGTCTTGAGATAAACATCGCTATCGGGGAACATCTTCGGCGCCCTGATCAAATCCGTGACACGCGCTACCTGTCTTAGCGCGAATGAAGCCTGGTAAACTGTATCAAGAGTCAGCATAGAGGGATTCTACCGCCCATCGATGATATCTTCAAGATATCAGCAGGTCTATGATTCCCCGATGCAATCCATGAAATACAAGGTTTTCCTTGTATACATATCTGCCTAAGTGTAGAATTTGTAGATATGGCTAGATCGGAAGACACAAGGAAGGTTCTTGCAGCCTCCCTGAAGAAATTAATGGGAGAATATCCCTTCGACAAGATTCCTGTAGGGATGATTGCCGATGGCGCAGGTCTTACACGAAAGAGCTTCTACTATCATTTTGCTAACAAGGCCGAGCTCGTGAACTGGATTCTCGATACAGAGTTCCAGGAATATCTTGAGACGACACCCGAAGAGGAAGAAGGCTGGGAAGTCATGGAGATGCTTTTCGGCTATCTGTATAAGGAGAAGGATTTCTGCCGGGCTATCCTCGGGATCCCCGGGAATGAGTATATCGGAAGGATAATGGAACCCCTTCTGATGAAGTGCCTTCTCGACATCTTTGATGAGATAAGCGACAGGGATGGATATATCTCATTTGCCCTGGATTCATTCCTCGCAGCGATCTACCGCTGGCTTGCAGAAGATGAGCCAGAGCGTCCCGAGGTATTCATACGCAAGCTCAGAGCAAGGATAATCAGGCTTTCCGAGCGCTGTCTCATCACACTGAGGCAGTCTTGATTCATCCATTGAAATAAGTTCTGCTCGACTTTACAATCAGCTGTGGTTATCTTCACAGAAGAAGGAAGTGCAAATATGAAAAACACACTCAAGGAAAACGCGGAAGCACTGGCGATGAAGACAGTACTGTCGTACATCAACGGCAAGGACCCCGATGAAGCTATTGAGAAGGTCCTCAGCTGGGTTGATAAATTCGATGAGAAGGAAGGTACGGTTGCCAAGCAGCGTAAGCTTATACATCAGGTTCTTGGCGACAAGAACAGCAACTGGTACAAGCTCGTCACGAGCTTCTGGACAGATATCGATCCGGAAGTCAGGCAGAGGACATTTGAGAATTTCATCATAAATGCGACGATTCTCGGTGGAAGAAGGAAGAAGGAAGCCAGGGAGAAGTATGGATGCAATATCCCATGGACAATCCTTCTCGATCCAACCAGCGCATGCAATCTCCACTGCGTAGGCTGCTGGGCTGCGGAATATGGCAATAAGCTGAATCTCAGCTATGAGACATTGGATTCGATAATAAACCAGGCTAATGAGATCGGGACAAGGATGTTCCTCTATACGGGCGGAGAGCCGCTTGTAAGAAAAGCCGATATCATAAAGCTCTGTGAAGCTCATCCTGATTCACAGTTCATGGCATTCACGAACGGAACGCTCATCGATGATAAATTCGCTGAGGATATGCTCCGCGTGAAGAACTTCGTCCCTGCGATCTCCGTAGAAGGCTTCGGAGAGGCCACGGACTCAAGAAGAGGGCATGGCACATACGACAAGGTCGTCCAGGCGATGGAGATTCTCAGAAAGCACAAGCTCCCATTCGGAGTATCCTGCTGCTATACGCATCAGAATTATAAGGTGATCGGCTCAGAGGAGTACTTCGACTGGATGGTGAACATGGGAGCCAAATTCGCATGGTTCTTCACATACATGCCTGTTGGCGTAGGAGCACCTACAGACCTTATGGCCAGAGCCGAAGACAGGGAATACATGTATCACAAGATCCGTGAATACAGGCATACAAAGCCGATCTTCACCATGGATTTCTGGAATGATGGCGAGTATGTAAACGGATGCATCGCAGGAGGAAGATTCTATCTCCACATCAATGCAAACGGAGATTGCGAGCCATGTGCGTTCATACACTATTCCGATACGAATATCCACGACCACTCGCTGATCGAAGCACTTCAGTCACCGCTCTTCCAGCAGTATGCCCAGCATCAGCCATTCTCTCCGAATTATCTCAGGCCATGCCCGCTTCTCGATAACAACGGAGCTCTTGCTGAGATGGTCCATGCATCCGGGGCTGAATCAACAGACCTCAGCGCAAAGGAGAATGTTGATGAGCTCTGCGGAAAGTGCAAGGCTGCCGCTGAGAACTGGAAGCCTGTTGCTGACGAGCTCTGGCACAAATCCCATCCGGGAGAGCCGGTCTGATTGGAGGAATGTATGAGAAGATTCTTCACTTCGGAGTCCGTGACGAATGGACATCCCGATAAAGTATGCGACCAGATAGCAGATGGAATCCTCGATGAGCTGATAAAGCAGGATCCGATGTCACGCTCTGCATGCGAGGTGATCGCAGAGCCAGGAGCAGTCCACATCATGGGAGAGATCACCACAAAGGCAAAGGTCGATTATATTGATGTTGCAAGGAAGGTAATCAGATCGATCGGGTACACAAAGCCTGAGTATGGTTTCGATGAGAATGCTGAGATCACATGCTCGCTCCATGAGCAGTCCGGAGACATCGCGATGGGTGTTAACAGCTCCTACAGCGATAGCTCAACCCTGGGTGCAGGCGATCAGGGAATGATGTTCGGTTACGCTTCAGACGAGGGCGAGGAGTACATGCCTCTTGCTATCAATCTCGCAAGAAAGCTTACCATGAGGCTCACAGACCTGAGAGAGGATGGGACGATTCCCTACCTCAGACCTGATGGGAAATCACAGGTGACGGTAGAGTATGAGGGAAGAACCCCTGTAAGAATCGAAGCTGTCGTCATCTCCGCACAGCACGATCCGGATGTAAGCCTTGATAAGCTCAGGGAGGATATCAGGAAGAACGTCATCGATCCGGTGCTGCCTGAAGGCATGGCAGATGAGAATACGAAGTACTTCATCAATCCTACAGGACGCTTTGTCCTTGGCGGTCCTGCAGCGGATACAGGCCTTACAGGAAGGAAGATCATCGTCGACACATACGGAGGCTATGCGCACCATGGAGGCGGAGCATTCTCAGGAAAAGACCCGACAAAGGTAGACAGGACTGCTTCTCTTGCTCTGAGGAATATAGCAAAGACAATCGTTGCCGCGGGGGCTGCAGGTGAATGCGAGCTTCAGGCAGCTTATGCTATCGGGGTTGCAGAGCCAGTCTCCCTTGCTGTATTCACATACGGAACAGGAAAGCTCAGTGATGAGAAGATCCTTTCATGGGTCAGCAAGCACTATGATCTCCGCCCAGAGGGCATGATCAAGCGCTACAATCTCAGAACACCTATCTACCTCAAAGCTGCAGGCGAAGGATCATTCGGCAGAACAGATGTCACATTCCCATGGGAAGTGATTGATGAGGAAGCCCTTGAGGACCTCAAAGCAATGCTCTGAACAAGCTTGCCACAGAGTGCCGTCGCAGGAATGCGGCGGCACTCTCATATGGAACAGGGAAATACTGTGAAAAGCTTTCCAATGGTTTCATCAATGCGGATTTGATGGATTCTGCTCTTTCTTATCTGCTTCTTCCTCGTTGTGAAGCGATGGTATGAACCGCTTAGCGAATCTGGCATCTCCCCTCTTCTTCAGATAGACGTATCCGATTGGAGAGAAGACCGCTGCTCCGATGAATGTGACGATAAGATCCTTCATCGTGTCTATCAGCCCGATATCAAGATAGCCATCGATACCGAGAGGAATACCATTTACCGTTGTCTCGGTTATTCCCTTTATCGTTATTATCTTATTCGACATTGTCTCATCGAGAGTCACCGAGCTTATCGAATGGATGATCGTATCCTTCTGCATATCCAGCCCGAACAGCATATCCATCGAGAACTCGAAGAACTCCCAGATTATACCGACGGAAAGAGAGAAGCAGAATGCTGTCATTGCCACATACAGCGGAGACAGGGAGAGCTTTATATGCTCATTCCGGTTGAGTATGTCGACAAGTGAGAAACCTACAGCTGCCGACAGGAATCCTGTGATTGTATGCAGTGCAGTATCCCACCCTGGGACATTGACATAATATGCCCGTATCTCGCCGAGGATCTCAGCTGCATAGATGAAAAGCAGTATGATGATCTCAAGTGTTTCCGGGATATCGATGTGCCAGTTCTTCTCGATGAATGAGGGAACAGTGAACAGAATCAGGGTAAGACCACAGAGAAACACATTCTTCCAGTCTCTGTTGAACACCTGAGCGATCAATATGAGTATCACAGAAAGACGGAGGAGGATATAGACCACGAAAGTCCCAGGGCTCTTCCTGATCTGCTCGTAGAAAGGAATGGTATGCCACTTTTTTCTAGCCATGCAGCAATTATATCCCATTTCATTCCATAATTGGCACCAGCTTCATCTTCCACCATTTTGGTGTTATCTTTCATTGTATGGATAATGCACTTATAAGAAGATACAGGGACTTCCTCGACAGCGGAAAGACGGAGAGGGAGTGTGTGAAAGCAGTCATAAAAGCGGCAGAGGAGCACGGCTATAAGGACATCATGGCATGCAGCTCCCTCAGACCAGGCGACAAGGTTTATTATCAGATGTACGGTAAATCAATAGCTCTCTTCCAGATCGGATCGGGGAAAGCGGAAGATGGCATGAATATCCTTGGAGCGCATATCGATTCACCCCGCCTCGATATAAAGATGAAACCACTGTATGAAAGCGATGGTATTGTCTATCTTGATACGCATTACTACGGTGGGATAAAGAAATATCAGTGGGTGGCTCTTCCGCTTGCGATCCATGGCATTGCCGTAAAGAAGGATGGGACAAAGATAGATATCACAATCGGGGAAGATGATGAGTCCGCGCTCTGCATCTCAGACCTTCTTCCCCATATCGCCCAGGATCAGATGAAGAAGACAGCAGCCGAGGTAATCAATGGGGAGGATCTCGATATAATAATAGGCCTCTCCGATGACAGGACCTCCGAAGAGAAAGATAAAGGCAGGAAAGCCATACTCTCGATTCTTTCCGGCAAATACGGAATCGAGGAGGATGATTTCATCTCCGCAGAACTTGAGGCGGTCCCAGCCGGCAAAGCAAAGCTCATGGGACTCGATGGTTCAATGATCCTCGCTTATGGCCAGGATGACAGGATCTGCGCATTCACCTCCCTTGAGGCTCTCCTTGATGCTGGAGACTCGGAAAGGACACTATGCTGCGTGCTTGTTGATAAAGAAGAGATAGGAAGCACCGGAAGCACTGGAATGGACAGCATGTTCTTTGAGAATGCTGTATCAGAGCTCCTTGCAAGACTTCCCGGAGGATATGATGGTCTGAAGCTCAGACGCATGCTCATGAACTCCTATATGCTCTCAAGCGATGTCAACTCAGCTTATGATCCTCTCAATGCAAGCCTTTTCGATAAGAAGAACTCCTCATTCCTCGGAGGAGGAATCGTATTCAATAAATACACAGGATCAAGGGGAAAGAGCGGCGCATCCGATGCAAATGCGGAGTTCATTGCAAAGCTGAGAGCTAAGATGGATGATAACAATGTTCCATTCCAGATGGCAGAGCTTGCAAAGGTAGATATCGGAGGCGGCGGGACTATAGCCAAATATGCTGCGTACTATGGCATGAGCGTCATCGATGCAGGTGTTGCTGTCATGAGCATGCATGCTCCCTGGGAGATAACGGCAGCAAAGGATGTGGAAGGCGCGGTGAAGTGCTATAAAGCATTCCTTTCCATCATGTAATGAGACGAAGATACCCCAGAGGCCAGAGCTTCCGGGGTATCTCTCTATAATGAAGGGATTATCACTTCCCTTCCCTTATAAGCTGCTCTTCCTCTTCCTTCGAAAGGAATGCAGAAGGAGCAGGCTCAACCCCCATCTTCCATTCGATGATATTCACGAGGAAGAATGTAATGGTTCCGACTGCGCATCCGAATACGACAGGAAGGACTCCAAGGTAGAAATCACCTCCGGAAAGAAGCTGCCAGAAGATTACACCGATTGTTCCTGTTATTATCGAGATGCTTCCTGAATGCTTGGTAGCACGCGGTACGACCATGCCCAGTCCATAGGCAGCAAAAGGACCTGCGCACCTGATTGCAAATGCAAACGTGTTCATCGTAACGATGTTTATGCCGAACAGTGATATAAGCATGGCGACAGCACAGAATACTACATTGCAGAACCTTGTCCAGAAGATGGTTTCCTTATCCGTGAAGTTCCTTCCCCTCTCGCTGTAATGTACAAGGATGTCATTCATGAACATCGTTGACATACAGAGGAGATTCGAGTCTGCGCTGGACATCGTTGCCGATATTATAGCTGCTGCGATTATTCCTGTTATAACTGTCGGAGCATATGCTTCTGTGACAGCCATCATCGCAGTGCCTCCGGTGATGCCTGGAATCTGATCCTTGAGAGCAAGGGCTGTAAGACCGAGCAGCGTCGGGAATACTGCCATTGCAGCCATGAGGACAGCAGAGAGAATCGAAGCCCTTGTCGCAGTCTTCTCATCCTTTGCGCTCTCAAAGCGGCTGATCATCTCCGGACCGGAAAGGAATGTACAGAAGTAGTTGAAGATGTATCCTATGATGACGACCCAGCCGATCTTCGTAGGATCGAGCTGCTCTCCGGGAAGCTTCGAGGCTATCTCTGCCCAGCCACCGCAGGAAGAGATGACTATAGGAGTCGCGATTGCAAGTCCGAAGAGGATGATGATGAACTGCACAAGATCAGATATCTGATCAGCAATCATTCCTCCGAGAGTCGTGTATAGGATGATTACGACACCTGCGATGATAAGACAGACATTCATCGGGATTCCGGTAAGTGTCGCAACCACAGACCCAGAAGCCGCGACCTGACTGGATGTAAGGCAGAAAAGGGCAATGATATTCAAGACAGCTGAGAATATGGAGCTCCCCTTCCCAAAACGCCTTCCAACGACCTCAGGAATCGTTATAGCCATTGTCTTTCTGATCTTCGGAGCGAAATAAGCGAGGGGAATCATCGCGATGGAAGCTGCAAGAACATACCAGATGGCACTCATTCCCCACGATCCGAATGCTTTATCGGCAAGTCCTGTGGTTGATCCTCCTCCGATGTTGTTCGCGGAAAGCGAGAAAGCAACCATGAAAAGTCCCATCCTCCTTCCTGCGATCATGTAATCCCGGCTTGTCTTGATCTTTATGCGGCCAACGACAAAACCTATGAGGAGCATTCCGATAAGGTAACCGATAACTATGATGAGAGCACCGGTATTCACGTCAAATCCCATATTGTTCTCCTTCTCTCTTTGATTTTCATATTGTCATGGCAGAGTCCGGTTTGCGCAAGCATATTGACTTATGGTGGATCATATTTTATCTTATTGATAACGATTATCAATAATGGAGGCTTGAAATGAAGTATATCTGCAATCTCTGCGGCTATGTATACGATGAAGCAGCTGGCGATCCGGACAATGGAATCGCTCCTGGAACAAAGTGGGAAGATGTCCCTGCAGATTGGGTCTGCCCTCTCTGCGGAGCCGGAAAGGATGAGTTCTCTCCAGAGAACTGAGCTTTGCTTTTTCTCCGAATAATCATGGAGCTGTTGCATAAATCGTTTTTGAGAATCGGCAGCGCCTCTCAGTAGACTACAGAGCAGGACTTCGGTCCTGCTTTGTGCATTAAAACAGCGGGTAAGAGTCAGAATCCGGCCATCCGGGACAGAATATCCCCTTGGCAGGAGTGGAATATTCATCTGAGGATCAGCTGGCCTGTTGTTCTATCCTGAACCAGAAAGGAGTGCCGGCCCGGCAGTTCGCAAGCCGTATGGAATATCTGA
>CALXKS010000032.1 GCA_944389015.1 uncultured Spirochaetaceae bacterium | reverse complement strand
TCCTTGCAGTCCATCAGGCCAAGATCCATGGCCGCTTGATAGTTCCCGTACTTGATATTCCTGAACATCTTATTCGGCTGAAGTCCCATCGGGCAGTGCTGGACGCATTTTCCGCATAGCACGCAGGGGAATGAGACATCATCGATCATCTTTGGAAGCATCAGGACACCGCCGGAGCCCTTCACCATAGGTGTGTCGGGATCTGCAACGGCAAAGCCCATCATAGGGCCTCCTGCGATAAGCGATACAAGATCCTCCTTCGCGCCTCCTGCATATGCAATGAGGTCGGAGAATCTGGTGCCGATCGGTGCGATGACATTCTTCGGGTTGTTGACCGATTCACCGCTGATAGTGCAGATACGCTCAAAAAGCGGCTTGTGGAACCTTACAGCCTCGTAGATTGCGAAGACAGTGGATGCATTGCATACAACAGCCCCTACATCCAGCGGCAGCTTTCCTGAAGGGACCTCCCTTCCGATCGTTGCCTTGAGAAGCTGCTTCTCATCTCCCTGAGGGTACTTCATCTGAAGCCTCTCTACGACAATAGGATAGCCATTCGCAGCGATCTTCTGCTCAAGCAAGTCAGCAGCATCGAGCTTATTTGCCTCAATACCTATTATTATGCGATCCGGGCTGAGGATCTTCGCAGCGGCCATAACGCCCTCAAGCATCTCATCAGGCCTCTCCATCATCAGACGGTAGTCCGATGTGAGATACGGCTCGCATTCAACTCCGTTTATTACAAGAGCCTCTACCTTCTTCCCCATTGGAACGGTGAGCTTCACATCTGTCGGGAAGGTCGCTCCTCCCATTCCGACTATACCCATCGATCTTAAGAGCTTGAGAAGATCCTCTGAGCTCTCGCTTCTCCAGTCATAGCTCTCTGTGAAGGGATCCGACTGCTCCTCATTGCATTTGATGACAATAGCATCAGCCACCGCACCAGACGCTACTCTGACCTTCCGGACATCCGTAACGACACCATCGACAGGACTGTGGACATCAGCTGATACGAATGATGATGCAGAACCGATCACCTCTCCTTTGCTGACAGTATCGCCTTTTTTCTTCAATGGCGTAGCAGGAGCACCCAAATGCTGCGACATGGAAACAATGAGCTCAGAAGGCAGCGGCATTCTCTCGATTGCCTTATCCTTCGATAGCTCCTTCCTGTCAGCCGGATGCACACCACCGCGCCTGAAAGTAGCCAGTTTCATCTAACCATCTCCTAAGAAGTCTATGGAATTAATGATAAACCCCTTTGCCCCTAGGAACAATAGGCTAACACATGTATTTAGGCCATAAGGAAATCGATAAAAAAGGTGTGGAATACAATGAGCAAAAACTTATCAGGACAGATACGATCATTGAGACCTTTCCATACTCACCACAAGCTCCCTTTCCAGGATTTCCCTGGCTTCCTTATTCGGAATCCTGGCTTCAAAGCACAGCTCCATTGTTTCCGCAATGGTCAGAAACCCAGTGAAGAACAGAAGCGCGTGCATGCTGTTTCTTATGTATTTCCCATCAAGCAGTTGAGAGATATCAAAGGAAAGTATTTCCGTATCTGCCAAAAGAATGGGCTCTTTCTGCAATGATCCATCCATGTATTCCCTGCAGATCCTGAATGCCAGCTCATCCATCGGTGACAGCTCACGGTAATTCCGGAATTCACAGCCATTATCAAAGAACCTGTTCACAGATGATGGATTGCAGATAGTCTCATTATTCCTGTCGGAGAATCTGTAACCTCCATAATACGACTTTATCGCATCGATGAATTCTGCCCTTGAGCCAAAGCCCTTTCCTTCCCAGCTTCTGTCTATCTCCTCTCCGAAGTATTCCTCAAGATCCTCATCCGTATAGCCCATGGCTCTGGAGAAGTACTCATCATCCGAGATATCACAAAGATGGTTCATACCGCTGAAGATCGATTGGCATGCATACTTGGAAGTTCCAGCAAGCAGGAAGAATCGAAGATGGTCCGAACTCGATTTAACTATTGCCCCGATATGCTGGAGCACTCGCTCTATCTTCCTTGCAAGCTCATGGTCCCCGGCGACAAGTGATGCAATAGGAGCATCGTAGTCATCGATTATCAGTCCGGATTTCAGTCCCATGGCGCAATCGGCATCGTAGAATATATTGTAAAGCATCATCCCGGGACTTCCGCATTGCTCAACCTCTATCCCCTGCTCCTCAGCCTGTTCGGCTATCATCGATGAGAGCTTCTCCTGGAAATCCTCTATTGATTTTGGATTCCTGAGCTTGGAGAACTCAAGGAAGAACACAGCATGCTTATCGAATGGATAATCAGTCCTTTCAAGGCGAAGTCCCTTGAAAAAATCCCTCTCTCCTCTGTATGCAGCTGCTAGCGTGGAGCAGAACAATGTCTTCCCAAATCCATCAGGGCGGTATAGCGAAAAGTGGCCCCCTCTTCTTGTGATGTAATACACGTACCTGGTCTTATCGATGTAATTGTATCCTCCCCTTATTATCTCAGGAAAGGATGAAATGCCTATTGCGGATTTCTTCATATCCAGCCTCCTGGGCTGAATGTAAAGGAGAATCATCCAAAAGCAAGCATTTTCTTCATATTTTATGAAATCTATTCGTTATATCCCTACTTTGTATTATTAATACGACAGAAATTATCCTTCCGAAACCTTCCAGTCCACTATCGTTCTTTGCTGTGAGGAGAAGCTTATGCCGAGCTTATGGGCCTTCACCCTATCCCCGACCAGATATGCATACTTATCAGCATAGCCCCGTTCCTCTATCTGCTTCAGGGCTTCCGCTGCACTCCCATCAACCTTGAGCTCGAAGATCCAGAGATGATCCCCTGCCATGATGACCTCATCTGCCCTTCCCCTTAGTCCTCTGTCCTCGCTTATAGCCGGGACTCCTGCTATCACGAATATCGCATGGAATACAGAATGATAGAACCGCTCAGGCTCATCACCGACAAGTTCATATGAGAAGGCATTGAAGTATTGGATCAGCTTCCTGCATACTTCTTCAGATCTTCCAGTCCTGCACATCGCCCGGAATTCCGCAAGCCAGAGCCCCATGAAGTCATTTTTCCCTGTATACCGCGAAAGAAGGCTCCTGGCAAATGAGGTCTTTATCTCCCTGTTCGGAAATCCGAGATAAAGGATGCCATCCTCCTCATATTCCATCGTAAGATACCCTGCATAATACAGAAGCGCTGCGATGCTGCTCTCCGAAATCCATGGATCCATGACACAGGATATATCAAAGGAGGAGAATGCCTCGGATACAGCCATAATGCCATTCTCGAAATATCCGGATAGATCATGCCTTGCCGCGATGTTCACAGCCATCGTGGATACACCTGTGGCATTCCAGTAATTCCTGAAGATGCATCCTTCTGCGAAGAACGAGCCAAGGGACACAGGATTGTATACCCTCGTCTCAGAGTCAGGGGAGAAGCGGTAGCCATCATAGTAGTCCCTTATCGCCTTAATGAAATCCTCTCTTGCACTGTATCCGCATCTCTCCCAGTTCTCGTCTATACCCTCACCGAAGAACCTACCCACCTCCTCATCCGTGTACCCGAATGCACCTGCGAACCTTGGATCCATGGAGATATCCTTCAGGTTGTTCATGGCAGAGAATATGGAGAGATTGGCAAGCTTCACGCATCCGGTGATGAAGAAGAATCTTATGTATCCGCTGTCCGCCTTTATCGTCTTATATAGCCCGTTGAACAGCTTCCTCATGTATTCAATGAATTCCGGCTTGCTTCCAAACTCCGAAGTGAATGGCGAATCGAACTCATCGATGATTATCACAACATGTTTCCCTGTCCTCTCAACAATGCCTCTGATGAGGTTGTCAAGCATAAGCGCTGGCGCCCCTTCCTGCAATGATATCCCATTGCTATGCGCCTCATTCATGATCTTGCCCTGGAGCTCACTGAGCACGAAATCCTCGCTGACCAATGTGAAATTGCTGAAGTCCAGATGGATTACAGGGTATTTCTCAAAGGAGTAGTCTGTCTCTTCTGCTATATACAGTCCTTTGAAGAGATCCTTCCTGCCATCGAATAGAGCATGGAGCGTCGAGCAGAAGAGGCTCTTGCCGAACCTGCGGGGACGGGATAGGAAGAAGAAGTTCCCATCTGATGCTGCAAGCTTATAGGCATACATCGTCTTGTCGACATACAGCATATCCCTCGTTATGAAATACT
>CALXKS010000031.1 GCA_944389015.1 uncultured Spirochaetaceae bacterium | reverse complement strand
GAAGGCCAAGATCGGAAGCGCCCTTACAGTAGGCCTCTGGTTCGGAATCTTCCAGGCTCTGATGCCTTTGATCGGTTTCTTCCTCGGAGTCCAGTTCGAGAAGTACATCAGCATAGTGGATCACTGGATAGCATTCATTCTCCTGGCAGCGATAGGGGCGAATATGGTGAGGGAAGCTGTAAAGGGAGAGGAAGAGGCAGGGGATCCCTCTGTGGGATTCTCGGCGATGCTTCCGCTGGCTATCGCAACAAGCATCGATGCGCTTGCTTCAGGAGTTGCTATGGCTGCGGCGGGAGTGGATATAATCCAGGCTGTTGTATTCATAGGGATAACCACTTTCGTCCTGAGCACAATCGGTGTCCGTGCAGGTTCTTTCATAGGCGGTAAGAACAGTTCAAGAGCAGAGGCTGCAGGCGGTATCGTGCTTATCGCAATGGGGCTGAGGATTCTCATACAGCATCTTGTCGAGCATATCTGATTTTCCGTGCAAATGCCCTATCTGTAGGTTTATAATATAGATAGGAGGTATACTATGGCAGAGAAGGTAATCTATACAATCGGCCGTCAGTTCGGATCAGGTGGAAGGCAGGTAGGCAAAGCGCTTTCTGCGAAGCTCGGGATACCATATTACGATAAGGAGCTGCTTACCTTGGCTGCTAAGGACAGCGGTTTCTCGGAGGCTCTCTTCCAGAATGTGGATGAAAAGCCTGCATCCTCTCTTCTTTATTCGCTGGTGATGGGGAACTATCCTATGTCTTCCGGCACGCTTGGCTTCAATGAGATGCCTCTGAATGACCAGCTCTTCCTTATCCAGTCCAATACGATCAGGAAGGTTGCTTCAAAGGAGTCCTGCATCATCATCGGCCGCTGTGCTGATTACATCCTGAAAGGAAACAAGGATCTTATATCCGTATTCATCCATGCTCCTCTTGAGGCAAGGGTGAAGAGGGCTGTGGAGTGCTATGGAATCAATCCGGATAAAGCTGAGGATGTCTGTCTGAAGAACGATAAGAGCAGGGCCAACTTCTATAACTACTACTCTGACCAGAAGTGGGGCATGTGCCGCACATACAGCCTTTCGCTTGATTCCTCCATGCTGGGCATCGATGGATGCGTTGACCAGATAATAGAGTTCACGGATATAGTCAGGAAGCATAAGAAGGAGTCCCAGGGTACGATATGATCGTCTATGATACCCTCTCATATCTTGAGAGCTACACCGGTCCGTTCCCAGCGATCAATACGATCATCTCTGTGATGGACCGGTCGCTTCCATATGATCAGCTTCCGGGGCGCTATGATACGCCTGAGGAATCGGATGTGAAGTATATAATCGATGAAGCATTATCATCCGATAAAGGTTTTGAAAGCGGTCTATACGAAGGAAAGCGCGTGATGGAGATAGTGCTTGAAGGGGAGGAGGTCGTTTCTGCCGCTTCCTCTGTATTCCGTCTCTCTGAAGGCTCTTTCCTTATTTACTCTGGCGATGAGGCTGTGAAGCGCGGTATCATGTATGCCCTTCCTGTCCATTTCAAAGCTGTAAGATTCATCTTCTGATCCTGCAGGACCTGAGACGGAAGAAGCCGAGGTTGTTTGCCCCGGCTTCTGTTCTCATGGATGCAGTGTCACTCTTTTATTTCCTTCAGTGTTATATCGAAGATCAGGAGGGAGTTCGGCTCGATAGTCCCTGTTCCCATCTCTCCATAGCCCTGTGCAGGCGGGATATAAGCCCTGATGGAGTCTCCCGGAGTCATCTGCATTGCTGCTTCTGAGAATCCCGGGATGAGATTCTGGAGGTTAAATTCCACATCGGTTCCCTGATCCATCACTGTTCCGTCCATCAGCGTAAGCTTGTAGTCGACGACAACGGTGCTGTCTGCTGCAGGCTTCGCTGTGCTTGTATCATCGTCAAGGATGTATTCCAGCTGCACACCGGAATCAAGGACTATGATTCCTTCCTTCGAGCTGTTATCTGCAAGGAATGCATCTGCCTCGGCAAGATTGGATGCTGCAAGCTCTTTTGCGAATGCCTCATACTCGGCCTGCATCTTCTCCGCATACGCTGTTATGAATCCATTCATCTCCTCTTCAGTGAATGTGGCGGATGCTCCATAAAGAGCAGAGAGCGCTCCATCTGCGAACTCAGGTCCCTTCACCTGTATGCCGCTCATCATGAGATTGAGCGTGATGAAGTATCCATAGCCATATGCGAACTTATCCTCATCCGTTGAAGGTGCTGTAAGCGCATTTATCTCCTCTGCTGTCGAATAGACTGTGCCGTAATCCGTCTGGACGCCCTGACTGATATATTCATCGATGAAATGGGTCAGAGCCTCATTCATTGCCTCGGTCGTCATCAGAGGTTCTGCTTCGCCGAATGCTGCTGCATCGAGGATTCCACGTGCAAAGTATCCAGCATGGGGGTAGAGTCCCTGGGACTTGAGCGAATTCATGGACATGTATCCATAGGAATAGCTGAATGCTGAATCAAGATCGTTCCTGTCTACATCGGCAATCTGCACGATAAGCCCTGGAAGCGATACGGGAGCGGAGAAGTCTGCGGGGATCAATCCGTTCTTCACTGCGGGAGTGACGTATCTTACAGCAGTCGCCGGCATCTGCGGCGGGATGCTCATCGTTGCGATTCCAGTGTCCTTCACCATGATGAAGTCGCCCTCTGCAAGATTCTCGACGCTATATCCTTCAACCTTGGTATCGGGACCTGCAATATATATGACACAGTCACCGCCCTCTTTCAGGGAGGTGATCATGTAATTCCCATTGTCATCCTTCTCGACGGAAAGCACTTTCACAAGTGTCTCATCCTCTCCCTGTTCCTTCATTCCCGCAGCAGGGAGTGCGAACAATGTGAGAAGAGCAAGAAGCGTAACAGCAATTCTCTTGAATCCTTTCATAGAAACCGTCCTTTTATGTTCTCTTAAAGGTAATCTACGATTTATTGTGTGACGGGTCAACAAAGGCTCATGTAGATTGCGTGAATGTGCTATCATGCACGTATGGATGGAATGAATGCAAAAGATAAGGCGCTTCTTCTTGAATGCGTCAGGATTGCTCATGAGGCAATGGAGAAGGGCAATCACCCGTTCGGTGCTCTTCTGGCGGATAAGGATGGCAACATCCTGATGGAACAGGGCAATGAATTCCAGGAAGGCGGGAGCGCATACCATGCTGAGACACTCCTGCTTCTGAAGGCTGCCAGGAAATACAGCCCGGATGAGCTGCAGAGCTGCACGCTCTATTCGAACTTCGAGCCATGCTGCATGTGCACTGGTGCTCTTTACTGGACGAATGTAGGACGCCTTGTGTTCGGAGCTACGGAAGAGGCTCTTCTTGCATATACAGGAAGCAATGAGGAGAATCCGACATTCTCCCTCTCATCCCGTGAAGTGGTGAAATACGGACAGAAATCGATAGAGATCCTGGGACCTACCGAGGATAAGGAGCTTCTTGAGAAGATCGTCCATGATCATATCGGGTTCTGGGATGCCCGCTGATTCCCTTTACCCTCCGTTCCTGAAGCATGACTGGATCTCCAGAATCGAGGGAGATGCCCTTTTAATAACAGATAGAAGGAAGCTCCCGTTTGTGCATGATGAGGTCTGCTGCAGGAGCACGGAGGAGGTTGCCGCTGCTATCAGGTCGATGGTCACACAGGGGGGAGGACCGCTGGAAGCCGCTCTCAATGCGATGCGGCTTGCATACAGAAGGGGAGAGGACCTTGATGCTGCTGCATCGATTCTCTCTTCAAGCCGCCCTACGAATACAACGATGGCCCGTACCCTCAGAGCGCTTCTGGCAGATAAGGGGAAAGAGAGGGACTTCGAGAAGCTTATCGATGGTGTGTTCCAGTACTATGATGATCTCTATGATGCTGTATCGGATGTCGGAGCAGGGATCATAGAGGACGGGGATGGAATCTTGACAAGATGCTTTCCGGAGCATACATTCATGCTCTCTCTTCTGAAAGCTGTCAAAAGCGGGAAGGATGTAAAGGTCTTTGTTCCGGAGACACGTCCATACCTTCAGGGCGCAAGGCTCACTGAGCCTTCATTGAGAGCGCTTGGCATCCAGTGCTTTCTCATCACCGATGCCATGAATGCCCATTTCATGGCGGAGGGCAGGATAACGAAGGTCATGACAGCTTCCGATCTCGCTCTTTCGGACAGAACTATCGTGAATAAGGTCGGAACGCTCTCCGATGCTGTATCCGCATCCTATTACCATATTCCCTATTATGCTTTCTCCCTTTCCCTCGACAAAGACAGAACACGCAGGGACATCGTGATGGAGGAGCGGCCGGGGAAGGAGATGAAGAATATCGGGGGCAGTGCCATTGCGGAGGAGGATGCCGTGGCGCTTTACCCTGCATTTGATATAATCCCACCGGAGCTTGTTTCCGGGATAATAACAAAGGAAGGTGTACTCTGAAAGCTATAATCGCAGGAACAGGAATAGAGAATGATTCCAGATTCAATGAGGGAATCGTCAGGGCGGAGACGCATTATGGTGATGCGTACTATGCAGAGCATGATGGGATAGTATTCCTCCCAAGGCATCTGCCAGGGCATAAGACACCCCCTCATAGGATCAATTACAGAGCGAATGTCGATCTGCTGAGGACTCTCGGGGTCGATGGTGTCATCTCGATATACGCAGTTGGTTCAATAACGAGGAAGCTTGTTCCTTCGGCTTTCGGGCTTGTGAAGGATTTCATTGATTTCACATATGGCAGGGAGAATACCTTCTTCACCGATTCTGTCGTGCATACTCCGATGATCAATCCATTTGACAGCGTTCTCAAGGGACGTTTTACCATGGAGGCGATCAAGGAAGGATCCCCGATGGGCTATGAGACGATCTATGTGACAACGCAGGGCCCAAGGCTTGAGACAGCAGCTGAGATCGATGCTTACCGCCGTCTTGGAGCGGATGTCGTCGGCATGACGCTTGCAACGGAGGCAGAGCTTCTTATGGAGGCAGGGATACCGAATGCTGCTGTTGCTTTCTCGATCAACTGGGCGGCTGGTCTGGACATGGAAGGTGTGTCATTCCTGGAGGATGAATCAATAGAGCGCATCGCTTCACGCATCATGCGGATCGCGGTGAATGCCCTATCGGAAAGGTAACCATGGAAGTAAGGGAATTCCGCAGGAGCGATATACCTGCGATGATCTGTATCTGGAATGAGGTCGTGAGGGAAGGCAATGCATTCCCTCAGGAGGAATCTCTGGACGAAGAGACCGGTTTCTCTTTCTTCTCATCGCAGTCGAGAAGCGCTGTTGCTGTGAGGAATGGGGAGATCGTCGGACTGTATATACTGCATCCGAACAATATCGGAAGATGCGGGCATATAGCCAATGCCAGCTATGCTGTCTCCTCCTTGTTCAGAGGAGAGCATATCGGGAAGGCTCTTGTGCTCGATTCCCTGCAGGCAGCGGGGAAGCTTGGCTTCAGGATCCTCCAGTTCAATGCTGTCGTAAGGACGAATACGGCAGCCCGGAAGCTCTATGAGGAGCTTGGTTTCCACCCGCTTGGCATCATAGAGAAAGGATTCAGGAAGCCTGATGGTGAATACGAGGACATCTGTCCTTATTGGAGGGAAACACTTTGAAAGATCCGCTTGGACTATGGATGATGGATAATGCAGAGCTTTTCAGATATGCAGGAGAGACCCCCTGCATGAGGGACGGGGCTTCTTCTGTACTCCTTTCAGGCTCGGCATCTGCTTTCCTTGCTCCGCTGTACAGGACACTGTACCCAGAGGCAGCGATAACAGCTGTATCGGATAATAAAGCCCATCTTGCTGCCGCAAAGGAGGAAGAACCTGGACTCATTGCAATAGAGGAGGATCCTGCAGGATATGCCGGAAATGGGTTCGATATAGCAGTCTCTGTCCTTTACATGCAGTCTCTGGATACGAGGGAGCTTACCCCATATCTTTTCAATCTATCCGATTCGCTTTCAGCAGGAGGGAATCTCTATATCTCATTTCCTTCGACTATGAAGTATGAGCTGTCACCTAAGAAGATTCGTCAGTCATGGTATTCGATGGAAGAGGAGGTTTTCTTCAAGCGCTATATGCCGGATGACGTGATGAAGGCCCTTTCCCTGATCGGCTTTGATATCCGTGCAGTCGAGAAGGATTCGATTCCAGACCTCGATGATGTGGTTTCCATCCACGCAATAAGGCGATGATGTGTAGTTCTGTGCAGATTCCGTGAGGTCTGCCTCATATTCAGCATAAAGTGGTATCTTCTTTTACGGAGGTTCGGTTATGAGAAAGAGCGCAATAGCAATGCTTGTCATCTCGATAATTCTTCTGATTGCAGGAATAGTCCTTGTTTCATATGGAGTCTATCTCAATATGCCGCATAGCTCTGTATACAGCTATGGCCATAGCTATATTTCCTATTCATACAGAGCTGTCTGGACAGGTCACGGCGGAGCTGGCATGCCTTTCACGGAGTTCGGCAGGCTCCTGTTTGACGCAGGTCTTCTGTCAATGGCTGTCTTCGTTATCCTTCTTGTCCATAAGCCTGTGGACAAGGAACTGGAGGAGAAGGAGAGAAAGGCTGACAGAATCGATGCCGAAGCTGCGAAGAGGAATGCGGAGGATGCTGTCGTCCATGATACTGCAGAGACTGCAGAGCCGCATAAGGATGCTCCATGATGTTGACCTGAGCGCATACATGCGCTATAGTCTTTGGGAAAGTTCTATTCAAGGAGAATGATATGTCCAAAGCACATAGAGGAACCGGTATCCGCGATCAGTTCAACAATGGCAGAGCAACATGCCCAGTCTGCGGCAGAACTGCGATCAAGTGCCTTTACGAGAAGGAGATTGACGGAAACAAGGTCAAGATCTGCAAGGAATGCAATTCCAAGCTCTCTAAGTAATATGGCATTCTTCAGAAAGAAGAGAGAGAGCGATGAGATGAGGGAGTACTTTGGTACGCCCTCATTTTCATTTGACCTCCATGGCCTCGGCATAGAGGCTGTATCCTCTCCGGATGAGGTGAAGAGGATGATCAGGGAGACGGGGAAAACCGGAATCATCTTCATTCCGTCCCCGTGCGTCCTGCGATCTCCCCGGAAATGGGCAGCATCATTCTCAGATGCAGGATACCTTGTCATCATCGGAAGGAAGAGCATCCCCGAATTCAGGGGTTTTCTCAGGATTGTGGATCATCTTGTCTTTTCACCCGTTCCGAAGACTCTCTCATCCGCATTCATGGAAGAGAGCATAGAGAAGGCATTCGAGCTTCTTCATGGCGCAGGGTTCAGAGATGATGGAATACTGATACTTGAAGCAGGAGGAACGGAATGAGAAGCATGACTGGCTATGGCCACGGTGTATGGCGCTGCGATGATTATATCATCGAATGCGATATAAAGAGCTATAACAACCGCTATCTGGATGTGATCAAGAATATCTCATCCCAGCTGTCACCCTATGAAAGCTATATCGACGGCGAAGTGAAGAAGGTCGCAAACCGAGGCCACGTAGAGGTCTCCATGAAGCTCAAGGTCCTCCGTTCCGATATCTCTCTGATAATCGATCACGGTCTTGTTGAGACATACAGCAAGGCATTCAGGACGATAGCGGAGGCATCTGGATGCACTGTGAATCTCTCGGACTATCTTTCTGTCGACGGGATCCTGACTCCGGACCGCTCCGGATCTTCTGAGATCTACAGGGAGGGTATGGAGAAGGCTCTTTCCGATGCTCTGGATATGCTCTCTGAGGCAAAGGACAGGGAAGGTGAGGGAACAAGGAAGGATCTGGAGAGACTCGGAAGTGAGTTTGCTGCATCGCGTCTGAAGATTGAGAAGCGGAGCGGTGAGCTTGAAGAGCACTACAGAACGCTCCTGGAGGAGAAATACCTTGCACTCACGGGAGAAAAGGCCGGAAGCATGGACTTCATGTCGGAGCTTGGGGCGATTCTCGTAAGATACTCGATCAATGAGGAGATCTCCCGCTTAGGGGTGCATATTGCAGAGTACAATAAGCTTCTCCAGTCCACAGAACCCTGCGGTAAAAGGCTTGATTTCCTCTGCCAGGAGATGCAGAGGGAGTGCAATACGATCGCATCCAAGAGCCAGCTTGCTGAGATCAACCTGCTCGTTGTCAGCATGAAGGATAATATCGAGAATATCAGGGAGCAGGTGAGGAATATCGAATAATGAGAATAGCAATATCATCAAGAAGCGGATGTGGGAACACCACTGTCACAAAGCTCGTTTCAGAACGTCTTGGATTTCCGATGATCAACTTCACCTTCCGGCAGATGGCCAAGGAGCGCGGTGTTGATTTCTGGGAATTCTGCCATATGGCTGAGAAGGACTATGAGATCGATAAGGAACTTGATAGAAGGCAGGTCGAGATGGCAATGGCCGTTCCAGACTGTGTCCTTGGTTCCCGTCTTGCCATCTGGATGCTTGAGAAGGCGGATCTGAAGGTCTATCTGACCGCATCTCCCGAGACAAGGGCAAGAAGAATCCAGAAGAGGGAGGGCGGTACATATGATGAGCGCTACTCCGAGACAATCCGCCGCGATATGAATGACAGCGCCAGATATATGAAGATCTACGGCATTGACAACACAACCCCAGAGGCTGTTGCTGATCTTGTTATCGAAACGGACTCAAAATCCCCTGAAGAGATTGTCAACATGATAGTCGACAGGGCAGAAGCTATAATCAACAAGAATGTCTGAGCATAGCAGCACCCTGCGGATCCTTGTATACCTTGCTGCTATGGCCATACTTGCTTTCGGCATTACGCTCAATGCCGAGACAGGACTTGGAGTCTCTCCTATAGTCTCTGTCGCATTCAGCATCTCCTGTGCGTCCGGCCTGTCTTTTGCGGATATGACGTTCGTGCTTTACTGCCTATTCGTTATAGCGGAGATTGCAATCCATTTTGCCTTAGGCAGAGGAAAGGAGAGTTTGCTGAAGGACATCCTCCAGCTTCCTCTCAGCCTTGTCTTCACGCGTTTCATGAAGCTCTTCCAGTATCTTCTTCCTGATATCCCGTCATTTTCGATGCCTATCTGTCTTGCTCTTCTGGCTGTCGCCATAGCTGCAACCGGCGTAGGGGCTGCCGCAACGCTATCAATGAGGATCGTCCCGAATCCGGGAGATGGGATTGTGCAGGCGCTTTCAGATCTTTCCGGAAAGCCTGTAGGTCTCGTGAAGAACATCTTCGATGGTGCAAATGTAGCTATTGCTCTCATGATCGCAGCACTCTTTCTCCATAGTACCGGAGGTGTAGGCATAGGAACCATCATTGCATTCCTGGGGGTAGGAAGAGTGGTAGCGCTCTACAACGCGACAGCTGGAAGGGTCATTTCATTGAAGGTTTTCGGTATCCAGTGAAAGCATTTAATGCTCCGCTTGTTCATAAATTCAGCAATGGTACTTGCAAGAAGATTCCAACTATGCTAATGTAGCCTAGTCCGGAGGATTAGCTCAGCGGGAGAGCGCTTGCCTTACAAGCAAGATGTCACAAGTTCAATCCTTGTATCCTCCAATTAGCCGGTTTATCCGGCTTTTTATTTTGCATTTTCGAAGGTTTCAGATGGATAAGAGCAAACTGACACAGCTTCCTGTGGTATTCCTGCTTGCAATGCTCAGCTGCTTTCTCTGGGGAAGCGCAACGCCTGCTATCAAGATCGGCTATGAGATGTTCGGGATCGCCTCTTCGGATACGATTTCTATTATCCTTTTTGCAGGAATAAGGTTCTTCCTCGCAGGGATTCTTGTGATTCTGATCCAGTCATTGCTTGCTGGACAGTTCATCAAGCCAGAGAAAGGCTCATTCCCATCAATCTTCAAGCTCAGCTTTGCACAGACGATGTTCCAGTATTTCTGCTTCTATGTCGGACTGGCACATACAAGCGGGGTAACAGGAACAATCCTGTCAGGAACCTCTGGCTTCTTCTCCATTCTTATCGCGAGCCTTCTTTTCAGGTTCGAGCGTCTTACCACTGCAAAGATCATCGGATGCATCATGGGGCTTCTTGGTGTTGTTGTGATGAATGTGTCACTTGAAGGCGGTGCATCATTCCACTTTGCACTCAATGGGGAAGGGCTTGTGCTCCTTGCTTCTATAAGCCTTGCTGTATCAGGGATACTCTCAAAGAAGTATTCGAAGAGATTCAGCGTTGTCATGCTCAGCGGCTATCAGTTCCTTCTCGGAGGGTTCGTGATGATCATCGTCGGTCTTGTTCTGGGGGGAAGAATCGATCTTCCGGGTTATCTCTCCGCTTATGTTCTTCTGCTCTATATGGCCCTTATATCTGCTGTCGCATACTCTGTATGGGGAATACTGCTTAAGTACAATCCTGTAAGCCGGGTCACGATCTTCAATTTCCTCACGCCGCTTTTCGGAGTTCTTCTTTCAGCCATCTTCCTTGGAGAGGTCGATCAGGCATTGCAGCTGAACAAGCTTCTTGCACTTATCCTTGTCTGCGGTGGAATATATGCAGTGAACAGGAAGCAGGCTTCCTGAAACATTCTATTCCATTGTCGGGCCTGGCCGAATCGGTATTGGATAAGATGTGGTATGGCAATGCGCTCAGGGTATTCAGGGAAGCAGAACGAACCTAGCATCCCAGATCGAACTCCTCATGCATATACTCTGTGATATTCCTCGTCTCCGATGAGATGCTGATGCCGATGAGCATGATCTTCCTCTTCCCATCTCTGGCCTGGCGGATATGCTTATCCGCATAGTGCCTGTCCTTTATCTGCTCCAGGGCTTCCGCTGCGCTTCTGTCGATCTTGAGCTCGAATATGTAGATGTACCGATCGGCTATCAGAACTTCATCTGCCCTGCCTATGCTTCCTGCATCCTCTGCGTATGCATCCATTCCCAGGCTCACCATGAATGCGTGGAAGAGAAGGTGGAAGAATCTCTCATTTCTCTTATCAAAGAGGAGATACGGAAACCTTGAGTAATAGTCCCTCAGAATGGATATGAACCCGTCTATATCCCCTCTGCAGGCAGCTTTATCGGCCTCGAATACCGTGCCACCTATCCCGTTCTCAGTATATGCAGAGGCAAGGGACTTCGAGAAGGACGATGAAATCTCCCTGTTAGGGAACCTGAGCATCAATCCAAGCTCATTCCCGTCATGGATCGTCATATAACCGGCGAAGTACAGGAGCGCATAAATGCTGTCAATGCTGAGCCTTTTCCCGGAAAGAAGGGATAAATCGAAAGATGTGAATGATTCCATATCAACAGAGGGCATCTCATCAACGATCGACAGAAGATCGTATCTCCTTGCAAGCTCAACTGCCATCGTGGATACACCTGTAGCATTCCAGTAGTTCCTGAAGATGCATCCCTCTGAGAAGAATGAGCCAAGGGAGACAGGATTGTATACCCTCGTCTCGGAATCAGGGGAGAAGCGGTAGCCGTCATAGTAGTCCTTTATCGCCTTAATGAACTCCTCTCTGGATCCATACTTTCCAGGATTGGCTGCAAGATATTCATCTATACCTTCCCCGAAGAACCTCTCTACCTCCTCATCCGTATACCCGAATGCCCCTGCGAACCTGGAATCCATCGATATGTCCTTAAGGTTGTTCATGGCGGAGAATATGGAGAGATTGGAGAGCTTCACGCATCCTGTGATGAAGAAGAACCTTATGTGCTCGCTGCTGTTCTTTATAACAGAGAAGAAGTCATTGAGCAGGATTCTCATCTTGTCCGTGTAGTCATAGTTCCCGAGGATCGCCTTTGTCAGAGGATCGTCATACTCATCTATGATGATAACAGCTCCCTTTCCCGTCTTCTTTGCAATACGGAGTAGGATATCCCGCAGCATCCGGGCAGGAGATCTCCTTTCAAGATCCGTTATGCCAGCTGCATTATCCGCTTCGTATATTATCATATCCTGCAGGCTGCCTTCAAAATCCTCATATGAGGTCTTGCCGAGATTTGCGAAGTTGAAATGAAGGACAGGGTATTTCTCAAAGGAGTAGTCGGTCTCCTCTGCTATATACAGTCCTTTGAAGAGATCCTTCCTGCCATCGAATAGAGCATGGAGCGTAGAGCAGAAGAGGCTCTTGCCGAACCTGCGGGGACGGGATAGGAAGAAGAAGTTCCCATCTGATGCTGCAAGCTTATAGGCATACATCGTCTTGTCGACATACAGCATATCCCTCGTTATGAAATACT
>CALXKS010000030.1 GCA_944389015.1 uncultured Spirochaetaceae bacterium | reverse complement strand
GTCCGGAAGGAAGGCCAGTGTCAGTTTTATTTCCGGACTCTTATCCGTTCCAAAAAGCGCACGACCTTGTGCCGCATCACAATTATATACCTTGGAAACTCAGGACCAAGTCTCATTCCTCGTGGTGGGCCGGGGATTCATATATGTTTTATTTGCCTGAATGCATTTCTTATTGACATGAGGTGCATTCAGAGAGGATGAGTAAGTTACTGATTTCCTAATTGGAGGATTGAGATGAGGAAAAGTCTATCTGCTGTTCTTGCAGCATTTCTTGTTCTTGTTGTTGTTTCTGGATGTACGCAGGTGCGCTATGTTGATATGAATGAAGGTGAGGGGACCGTTAAGGGTACTCCTATTTCAACATATGATGAGCTTGTAAAGGCTGCTGCAGGATATGGTGATTACTATCTTACAAAGGATATTCCACTTAAGGATCAGATAAGCATCACAGGCGAGATCACACTTAATGGAAAAGGATATACGCTTTCACGTGATGGTTATGCTGCAGGTCATGATAACGGTAATCTGTATGGTGCTGTTCTACTCATCCAGTCTGATAATGTGGCAATCAAGAATATCACAGTTGATGGTATTGATACTGAAGAAGGTTGGACTGATGGCGAGTATGCTATCAAGGCCTATGGTTCTGAAACTGATCAGCTTACAGGTATAGTTCTCGAGGATATCGAGATTATCAGCTCCAATGCAGGAATGCTTGTAAGAGGCGCTGCTGTTACTCTTAAGGGTGAAGCCGTTCTCCGTGACGTTGAATTCGGTGGTTTTGCTGTTGATAGTAAAGATGGTCAATCATTTGATTGTGATCTCGATGTAACGGATTGCAGATTCAAGGGCGATATCAGCAAAACTGTTCCAGCAATCTGGACGGAACATGTTGATAACGAAAAAGAGAAAGTTACTGGCTGGGAAAAGGCAGGTCTTGAGGAGCTCAAGAATGTTGGAAATGGATCCCAGACATACTACGTTAAATAGTTAGCGACAGCTTCACTTTTTCTATATGATGATGGCTCACTTCCGGTGGGCCATTTTCTCAGCATATTTTCGCAGATTATGCTTTTCTGAAATGATTCAGACTTGGATATAATAAAATATTGACTACCCCCCCCCCGGTATACGTCATACTACGGAAGTGGAGGTCTGAACATGAAGAAGATCCTTATGGTAATGCTCTGCGCATTGCTTTTATGTTTTTCATTTACATCATGCAGGAATGTCTATATTCCAGCAGACATGCTTCCCGGATTCGGAGAAGAGCAGGTTTCAGAAGAAGAGGCAGCTGCTGCGGTTGCGGCGTATATCGATCAGTTTGATTTCAGCAAGATCACGAATGATGTTGGCCAGCCTTTGCTGAACAGCTTTATCGAGGATGCTAAGATTCAGCTTGAAGCCGATCTTGGGATTGATATTGATACTATCCTTAGTGGAGGTTCAACTGAACAGATGGCATTTTATGCCTTTCTGTTCCTGTGCAATAGTGGGATAATTACTCAGGAAGACATTGATTCTATGATTTCTGGTGACTTACCCAATATAACTTTAAATATAGAGAATGCTAAAGCAATTATAGCCAGAATACTTTATGAGAATATTCTTCCCTCTTTGCAGAAAGCAACAGGAACATATGATGTCTACTCTATAAAAATCAGGGATTTCGGCGGTGTGACCCAGGAAGCAATAGAGAATGTCCTTTCTGTCCTGCTTGAGGCAGCAGAAGAGGATGTCACAGAGGATTTCAGTGTTACGCTTGCTGTTGATTGCTCAGAGCTGGATTCATCGCTCTTCAAGTCCACATCATATGCTTACAGTGGGACAATCTATTTCACAATCGATTTCTCTGTTGTGAATGATGGATCTCTGGCAGGAGGGGATGTATATATCGACTTTGATAAAGTGACCGCAAATACCGAAAGAGCTCTTCAGACAACAGAATCAGGTGAGAGGCACAGAATCAGGATTGATGGCGTTGCGGCAGAACTGCCATGGACACTTGGCAAAGGTGCAGGATTTGATCTGAGTTATGAAAAATACTTTGTACCACTCGGAGAAGGGACTGTCAGATATGACTCTACATCAGTTCCCTTCAGCATGATTCTGCCACTGACAAATAATGGTTAATCAAAATAGGGATGAGGTATCGGCCGGAGGTGAGAAGCTCCCGGCCTTTTCGTTAAATGACTTTGCTGTATTAAAAATGGTGATGGACTGAACTCCCATCACCATAAATGAAATTATTGATATCTGATTGATTATATTTCAATAATCATCATACCTGTCAGGATATAAATGCCATTATTATTCTCATAGCAATAAAGTCTGTATGTTGGAGTTGCAATGTAGTCAGAGCCTGCAGATCCTACTATATACTGTGTTCCGTTTATTTCTGTACTATCATGATAGTAGTACTCATCATTCCCAACAGAGATTGTGGCATTATTCATATATCCACTAGTGTTAATTTTTCCTGTACTTGCAGATGTGCTCTGGCTGTCCATGATATCAAGCTTCTTGAAGTTTCCAGATATTTCTGCAGCAGACTTTATGTCAGTTGCAACTGTTATACCATTTGTACCATTAGGATTTCCATTGATATACGTGTTTGCAAGGGTCATTCCTATAATCTGGAATGCATCATAATCCGGATTTGAATTATCTATGACAAATGCCTTTTTGTCATTCAAAGTAACAATAACACCAGTTGCAGACTCTTGATCACGAAGGATTATGTGGTCAGCATCATTACCTGTATTAGAAGCAATACCTGATGTGCTGAACCATTCACACTCTTCCACTTTTTTGCTACCAGCATTGGCTGCAAAGTATCCTGCGTACTCAAAGCCTGTTACAACACCATAGTTCTCACAATCTTCGATAATAACAGATGAAATAGTCTTACTAATTATAGCGGCGCTGTTACCGATGAATATCGCAGCCTGTGTTCCTGTGATATCACCATAGTTGATACAGTCCCTGATTGTCAGAGATGCGTCGCTGTCAATATATCCTCCAAGGAATGGCGCTCCATAGGTGAGGATATCATAATCTGCGTGATTCTCGCATTCTGTCATTATTACATCTGCCAAGAAAGCCTGGCTGATATACAAAGAAGAGTTATTTCCAAGTTCAGAGAAAGATCCATAGACATTTACGTTGTCAAAAATGATTTCCCCTCTGATTCTTTGCATAAGAGAATAAGAAGCGCCCCAGTTACCAAAAACACTTAATGGAACATATTCGTCAGGGTAGTATTCAAGGTTGCGGATTGCTCCGTTAAGGAAATCATTAATCAATCCACACATTATGCCACCATCCCCTGAATATTCTGCACCCGCATATTTTTCCTGGTCTCCTGTGGTATTCTCATTGAGAATTGCATCAGTAAGCCCTCTGAGACTATGGCCATTGAAATCAAGTTCTCCTCTGAAGAGAGGTAGAGCAGGCGATGCCATGCCGTCGGCAAAATCGAGATCATCCAGGATATCAAAATAGTAGTAGTTATCGCTGGATTCTGCCATTTTCCCGATAAGAGTGCTTATGTATGCAAACTGATTTTCTGTGTAAATCCTGTATGGATCCTGCTCTGTTCCGGATCCTCCTCCGAATCCATTGGTTATCTCAGCTCCGAAATCATTATTCCAGCGGACTGTGCTTCCATTTACTTTTATCCTGATACCAGCAGATGGTGCTGATACAGTTGGAGTAGAAGGGAAAGAGAATGAATCTCCTGATACGTCTATAGTACCTGTTGCAGTACCACCTGTGTAATTCATCTCAAAAGTTCCGTTTCTGCTGGATAAGGAATATTCAAGAGGCTCTATTGTGCTCAGATCAACAGATGTGATTGCGACAGCAACGTCAGACTTGCTGATTCCATTGAACACAATCCTGATGATACCTGATTCTATGCTTATATTCTCAGCAGAATCGGTGAAGCCGATGAATTCAACAGTGAGTGGATATCCATCGTTGGAAGCTCTTGAAGCTTTACCTGCATCGGAATTTTCTTCACCTTTCTCAATCTTCAGAGTTAAAGTGGAATCTCCTGCGATCTTTTCCATGAAGCTTTCACTCTGAAGATAACTGATTAGCGTTGCAGCATCATCCTGGTTCTGATTCTTGTCATTCTGGTTCTCTTCCCAGCCTGGGAAAATGTCATCAGGATTCACGAATGTGACCTGAGTGCACGCTGTGAGGAATATCAGCAGCAGAACTGCTATGATTCCTGTTATCTTTTTCATATTAACCTCCAGAGGAGGATATTGGCTACCCCCCCCCCCAGTATGTTATTCATTAATAGGATATCAGAATGGGAACCAGATATCAATTGCGGATATCGCGATATGTTTGATTTATGTCGAAAACCGGATCGCATATTCTCAGATTTGTTCTCTGATGAATATGGATAGATGATCCCCTGAGAACCATAAACGGAATCTGATTTTCAGAAGTTGTTAAGATATATAAGTCAATTTCAGATAAAGCATCCGGGATTGTTGCAGGGATGATAAGGATTTCCTGTAGTATCTTCAATGATGTATAGTTTATGTGTTTTCTGTCCTAAATGGTTTTATGATATGCCATCCTGTAGGTTGATGGTAACCCCTGGTAGGTAGTATTGGATTGACAGTGACAGAGGTTTGGGGCAATATCAGAATATTAAGTCAGAGAGGAGGAATGAATATATGGCAACAATATTGATTTCTCTCCTATGTCTATGCTTAGGTATTGCAATTGGCGTCATTGCCCGTTGGATATATGCCAAGTCAAAACTGACTTCGGCAGAACAGAAGGCTCAGAGGATTTCGGAAGAGGCGGTATCAAAGGCTGAAGCTGAATCCCGTGAAATCCTCCTTGAAACCCGTGACAAGCTTCTGAAAGAACAGCAGCAGCAGGAGCGGGAAGCTAGAGAGAGACGATTTGAGCTGCAGAAATCCGAGAGAAGGCTTCTGCAGAAAGAGGAAAATCTTGATCATAGGCAGGAAGAGCTTGAGAAGATAAAGCAGCAGCTTGGAGAGAGAGATGAAGAGCTCAGCCAGAAAGAGAAAGAGGCTGAGGAGACGATGGAGACACTCCGCGCAGAGCTTGAGCGTGTTGCATCAATGACCCGTGATGAGGCAAAGAATCTTATCATCGAGGAGATGAAGAGGGATGCTGAGCATGATGGTCAGGTATATGTCAACAAGATCGAGCAGGAGGCTCAGATCCAGGCTGACAAGGTTGCCCGTGATATCATCGTGACATCGATCCAGCGCCTTGCTACTGAGGTATCCGGAGAGACTACGACAGCATCTGTATCGCTTCCAAGCGATGAGATGAAGGGAAGGATCATCGGACGTGAGGGAAGGAATATCCGTACTCTTGAGACCCTCACCGGTGTGGATATCATCATCGATGATACTCCAGAGGCTGTTGTCATCTCCTGTTTCGATCCTGTCAGAAAGGAGATTGCCAGAGTCGCTCTTGAGCGCCTTGTGCAGGATGGTCGTATCCACCCGGCACGCATCGAAGAGGTTGTCAATAAGGTTTCCAAGGAAGTCGGCCGCGTGATTGTGGATGAGGGAGAGAAGGTCGTGTTCGATCTCGGCATCCATAATATGGGACCGGAGATGATCCGTGCTCTGGGACGTCTTCATTTCAGGACAAGCTATGGTCAGAATGTCCTTCTGCATTCCAAGGAAGTTGCAATACTTGCTGGTATGATCGCATCTGAAGTCGGTGCTGATCCTGAGATCGCAAAGCGCGGTGGCCTTCTCCATGATATCGGAAAGGGGGCGGAGACAGAGAGCGAAGCGAACCACGCAGAGATCGGAGGAGAGCTTGTTAAGCGCCTGGGAGAGGATCCAAGGGTGGTCAACTGTGTTCTTGCGCATCACAACGATGTTGAACCCAGCTGTCTTGAGTCTGTTATCGTCCAGGTTGCAGATGCCATTTCCGCAGCTCGCCCGGGAGCGAGAAGGGAGAGCCTCGATAACTACATCAAGCGCCTTGAGTCCCTTGAGGGAATCGCAAAGAGCTTCGATGGCGTGGATAATGCATTCGCTATCCAGGCTGGTCGTGAGCTCAGGATCATGGTTAACAGCGAGAAGATCGGTGATGATCAGGCTAGGACAATTGCAAAGGGCATAGCTGAGAGAATCGAAGCTGAGCTCAGATATCCTGGGAAGATCAAGGTCACAATCATCAGAGAGACCAGATTCACCGAATATGCGAGGTAAATGTGAAAAACGATACGGTACGTGTTCTGATGATAGGAGATGTCTCAGGCAAAGCCGGTATGGGAGCCCTTTTCCTGGGGCTCTCTTCATTTGTCAGGGAGAATAAGATCGATATTGTCATTGCCAATGGCGAGAATGCTGCAGGAGGCTTTGGCATATCCGCAGATGATTACAGAGCATTCAAGAGTATGGGGATCGATGTCATTACAAGCGGCAATCATATCTGGCAGAAGGATGATATAATTCCTGTTCTTGATGCAGCTGAGGATATCCTGCGTCCTATAAACTATCCGGAGCCGTGCCATGGAAAGGGCTTTGCAATCAGGAAGAAAGGGCCTGTATGCTATGCGGTCATAAATGCGCAGGGACGTATGATGATGGCACCTATCGATGATCCGATAAAGAGAATCCAGGAGGCTATCCGCACTGCATCAAAGGAAACCAAGCTCATCTTTGTGGATTTCCATGCGGAAAGCACAGAGGAGAAGGAGGCTGTGGCATTCTTCTTCGATGGCAAAGTCACCGCTTTCGCAGGGACACATACCCACGTCCAGACTGCTGATGAGAAGATCCTTCCCGGAGGAACTGCTTATATCACAGACCTCGGAATCACGGGTGTTCTTGATGCTGTGATAGGATCGGATCCGCAGAAGTCGATTGAGCGCCAGATGACGCAGCTCCCGATGAAGAGCGAGGTCTCAGATGAGAAGGGCAGCATCCAGGGAGTGATCATAACTGCTGATACCGCTACAGGGAAAGCCTTATCGATCGAACGCTTTACTTTCTGATCCGTTTATCAGGATCCTTATATGATCTGCTCCGGTATTCTCAAAGAGCGTAAGGACAATCTCGTCAAAAGCCTCTGCCGGAGCATCCTCAAGTTCTTCTGTGAAATCCGCGAATAGATAGCCCCCCTTCATTGATATCCCTATGAGCTCAGTGCCGTCGGGAATATATGAGATAAGGCCATTGGAAATATCATCCTTGGTCTCAGGAAGCAGCAGTGTCTCTGCGGCAAGATGAAGGTCATCGCTGAGAAGAGGTATGCTGGTAGAGCGTTCTGTTCTTACCGGGCCATTCGCTGAATGCAGGTAGATCGGAAAGCACTTCTTCGCATTCTTCTCTTCAAGATACATAGCAATGTGCCTTTCCGTATCAAGCTCTGATGCAATGCATGGAAGCCTGAACATGATTGCCAGTATTGATAGAGCTATGAAAAGGACTATCAATACAGCAGCTATGGCTTTGTATCTTATATGGCCATCTCTTTCGGACATGATGGTATTCTACATGCATAGGTGTTTGATCATCAAGCATCATCACGCTTTGACAGATGAATACGGCAGGGGTAGAATCATCTCATGGTCCAGAGAGAAGGCATTGGAATATCCCCGGGAGCAGTGATTGCTGAGGCAGCTGTTCTCAGGCATGATGGAATGAGTGTCGAGCACTCTATCGCTGATGACAGCGATGGCGAGCTTGCTGTCTTCTCCGCTGCCTATAGCTCTGCTCTTTCATCCCTCGATTCAGCGCTTGTCTCCTCCGATGATGAGAAAGCGATGCTCATGATGCTGCAGACCATGCTTTCGGATCCTGAGTATCTGGATCTTATTAAGGAGAATATCAGGGAAAGGAAATACAACGCGGCATGGGCTGTCGAGGCCGCTACAGAGAAGTATGCATCTCTTCTTGATAAGCTCGGCGATGGATATTTCAGCGAGAGAGCCAGTGATATAAGAGATACAGGCTATATACTTATTGATGCGATAAAGGGTGAATCATTATCGGCGTTCCATCTTACGAAGCCATCCATCCTTGTCGCAGATTACCTTCTGCCCTCTGAATTCCTGCGGCTTAACAGCACATTCCTCAAAGGTCTCTGCCTTGATGGCGGCGGCAAGACGAGCCACATTGCCATTCTTGCCCGTTCTGCTGATATCCCTGCAGTGTTTGCTCTTGGTGATTTCTCATTCCATGCAGAGAATGGGGTGACCGTTGCCATGGATGGGAAATACGGCACCGCTGTCATCGATCCTCAGAAGAAGGTGCTTTCAGAGTACAGACAGCGCTGCGATGCTGCGGCCCGTGCCGATGCAGAGCTTCTGAAAGAGGCCGGTCTTCCTGCCGAGACTACCGATGGCTTCCGCATCCGTCTGATGTGCAATATCGAGGGGCTTGATGGAATCGATGGTGCAATATCCTCCGGAGCAGAAGGAGTTGGCCTTTTCCGTACGGAGTTCCTTGTTCTCCAGAAATCATACCTTGATGATGAGGAGAAGATGGAGCATGTCTACCAGGAGGCTGTCATGCGCATGAGCCAGTATGGCCCTATGACTTTCCGTACATATGATATAGGCGGTGATAAAGTCATAGAAGGCATGGGAATCAATGAGGAGAATCCCATACTGGGCTGGAGGGCTGTCAGATTCTGCATGGAGAACAAGGATCTTTTCCGCAGCCAGCTTATATCGATACTGAAGGCCTCTGCCATCTCTGACTCCGTGCGGATCATGTTCCCTATGATATCCGGAGCGGAAGAGCTGAAGGAGGTTCTTGCATTCCTTGAGGAAGTGAAGAGCGAGTGCAGGGAGAAGGGAATCGCTTTTGATGAGGATTTGGAGATCGGAACGATGATCGAGGTTCCTTCTGCTGCCATTACAGCGGATGTGCTTGCGGACTATGTAGATTTCATGTCCATCGGGACAAACGATCTGATTCAGTATACGATAGCCGTGGACCGTGGCAACGAGAAGATATCCTATCTTTACCAGCCACTGCATCCTGCTGTTCTCCGTCTTATAAAGCATGTTGTTGATTCTGCCAAGGCAAAGGGGAAGAGAATATCGATGTGCGGCGAGATGGCGGGAGATGCTGATTATCTTCCGATTCTTGTGGGAATGGGCTTCGACGAGCTTTCGATGTCAGCTCATTCGATACTTGAAGCCAAGCGCAGGATAAGGCTTCTGGACAAAGGCAGTTGCACCCAGCTGGTAAATCATGTACTCTCACTTCCGGATGCGGTATCCATTGAGGCCGCATTGAAGGAATTCTCAGAGCAATATGGAAAAGCTTGATATCAGGAACAAAGCGGATATAGATACCACCCTCCCTCTTATTTCGATCATAGGACGTCCGAATGTCGGCAAGTCCACTCTTTTCAACAGGCTTATCGGAAAGAGAAGAGCAATCACCGACCCGACACCGGGTGTCACCAGGGATCCTATACCTGAAAGATGGCTTCTGGCCAATAATCCCGTGACTCTTGTCGATTCAGGCGGAGTGAAGCTCGACAAGGAAGGCCTGGATTATGAAGTCAGCGATAAATCCCTTTCCCTATTGGGAATCAGCGATGCGATCATATTCCTGATGGACTGCATGGATGTCACCAGAGAGGATCAGATGCTGATCGATACGCTCCGTCCCTATGCGGATAAGGTCGTTCTGGCGGTCAACAAAGTCGATGATATTTCCCGTGATGATCTCGTGTGGAATTTCTTCTCATATGGCTATCAGAGGGTCGTAGGCATATCTGCATCTCATGGGCTTGGAATCGAGGAGCTTGAGGACTCTCTCCTGGGCCTTCTCGATCTTGAGCCTGTGGAGGAGATCCCCGATGAGCCTGATTCGATAAAGATCGCGATCCTGGGAAAGCCAAATACAGGCAAGAGCACCCTGATGAATCTCCTTACAGGCCGGGAGATTTCCATAGTCTCGCCGATAGCAGGGACTACGCGTGATGTCATGCGTGGTACATTCATATACAAAGGCACAGAGTATACGGTTCTCGATACAGCAGGGATAAGACGGAAAAGCAAGGTCGAGGAAGATGTCGAGTATTACTCTGTGAACAGAGCGATAAAGACAATCGATGATGCGGATGTTGTTCTGCTGATGGTAGATATAACAGAGGGGCTTTCCGAACAGGATAAGAAGATCTCGAATCTTATAGTCAGAAGAGGTAAGGGTGTCATCCTTGTTCTCAATAAGCTGGATCTTCTCCGTGGAATCCCGAACGAGATAGAAGCGATCAAGGATCGTGTGAGATTCCTGTTCCCGATCCTTTCGTTTGCGCCACTTCAGCCTATATCAGCACTCAACGGATCTGAGATAGGAAAGCTTCTCGATACGGTATGGAGCGTCTGGAAGCAGCTGCAGAAGAGGGTCGATACATCACAGCTGAACAGTGCTCTTGCTGTCTGGACAAAGGACAATGAGCCTCCGCGCGGAGCTGCTGGGCATTATAAGGTCCTGTATGGAACACAGGTGTCTGCTGCTCCCGTGCGTTTCCTCTTCTTCGTCAACCGCATCCACGGATTTCCTGAGACATATGTCTCATACCTTAAGAATATGATCCGCCGTGATTTTGGTTTCAGCAGTGTTCCCGTGGAGATTTCTCTCAGAGAGCGCCGCCGCAATCCAAGCCTCAATGAGAAGGGACCATCCAAGACTGAGCGGGAGATCCGCAAGGTCATGAACTCATCCAGGGGGAATGCAAAAGGCGGGACTGCGAGGAAGCCAGGCGGAAAGGCCAGGATGGGCAAGGAAAGGGAGCGGGCTGAGAAGATTGTCCGCAACCAGAAGCAGAAGAGGGCAGGCCATGGGAAAGGCTGAGGAGTGGGGGATCAAGGCCATCGCCTTTGATATCGATGGCACGCTTTATCCGAAGTGGCAGATGGATATCCGTCTTGCCGCAGCTTCTCTTCTCCATCTTCCCTTTGCGCTGCGATACAATGGAATGCGCAGACGCATACGCAGAGAAGATGGGCTGGATGAAAGGCCTATAGGGAACCTGGAAGAGCTCAGAAGACGTGAATGCAGGATCCTGTATGGCTCGGATGAAGGTCTTCAGGACTTCATAGCAAAAGAGACAAGAGTCTTCAGAAAGCCGTGGGAAGTGCTTTTCAGATCGATAAAGCCTTATCCTGGCATGAAGGATTTCATGGAAGAGGCTTCCGGAAAATACAGGCTGGCAGTCCTTTCCGATTTCCCTGTCGGCGTGAAGCTTAAAGCGCTTGGCGTTGAGGATTTCTTTGAATATATAGCTTCCGCAGAGGATTATGGCCATCTCAAGCCGTCCCCGGTTCCATTCAGGGCCATGCTAAGCAAGCTGGGACTCGCTCCTGAGGAGGTGCTTTATGTCGGGGACAGTGAATCCAAGGATATTGCCGGGGCACATAATGCAGGACTGAAGTCTGCGCTTATTTCTACTTCTCAGAGTAAGGTGTATAGTATAGCTGATATTGTGTTCTCCTCCTGGGGTGTATTCAGGGAGGAATTGCTTTAAAAGGGGTTGCTGATGTCTGATATTCCTGTTCTGTCTATTGTTCTGGCTGTGGCACTTGCAGTGCTTATCAATCTGATAATCAATCTTATTATGAGGCGCCGAGATAAGAACAGCCGCACCGTGAAGATGGTGAACGATCAGATACAGGCTTTCAGGAATGAGGTGTCTGCGACTGTCGAGCGCATAACGACCCTTGGCCGTGATACACTGCAGAATGTCGAGGCAAAGACAGGAGAGGCCTCCGATATGGTACGGCAGGTTGCGGAGGGGCTTGAGACGCTCTCCGAGCACAGCCGTGATCTTGCCGCTCTTCAGAGCGTGTGCGTAAGCTACAAGAATGCGCTTGAGAAGCTCAGAGGTGCTACTGAGCAGGCTGAGGCCAGGATACAGGCTGTCCAGGATGAGGTCAGGAAGGCTGAGGAGGTTGATGACTTTGTCCGTGCATTCCAGGCTGAATCGGATCGTCTTACAAATCAGATGCAGGATCTGAAGACAGAATATGTCCAGCTTATCGCATCAACAGAAGAGAGCCTGAGGGCCGCTTCGGAGAATCAGAAGAATGCGAATCAGGATATGCTTCAGGAGTTTTCCGTATCGCTTGAGAGATTCAGGGAGCAGTTCTCTGATTTCGTTGCGTCAGAGCGCAGCGGATTCGAATCCTTTGTATCTGAAGAAGCGAGGAAGGCTGAGGCCTCTGCCGCTGATATAGAATCGCGCCGCCAGGAGATCCTGACATCCCTCGATGCAGGACGTGCAGGTCTTGAGGCTATGCTCTCCTCCATCGATTCGGATCTGGGAAGGATAAGGACCTCCTCCGAGGAGATAAAGGGAGATATCGCAGCCGCTACAGAGGCTTTCAAGACCGATACGGATAGCGCGAAATCGGCATTGTCCCTCCATGCGGAGGATTGCAGGGCGGAGATCAGCAAATCGTTCGAAGAGCTCAGAACAGAGCTTGAGGAGCTTTCCCAGACACAGGCCGATGATATCGAAAGAAGGAAGGCTCTTCTTTCCGATGATGCCGATGCAATCGTCTCGAAAGTATCCGGCGAGATTGACGGAAGAAAGAATGAGCTCTCGGCATTCGCTGATAATGCTCTTCAGAGCTTCACATCCTCAGTCAAGAGCAAGGAAGAGGAACTTGATGGCATCCTCTCGTCATTCGCAGCCAGGATCCAGGCGAATGAGGCAGAGCTGGCTTCGATGCTTGATGGAATCAGGCAGGGAGCCGGGGAGACTGAAAGCAATGTGAAGCTTGTTATAGAGGAGGCTCTTTCCAGGATTGCAGATGCCCGTGAAGGACTCGATGCGGATAGGAACAGCTTTGTGATCTCATCCCATGATGTGATTGCCAGGAGCTTTGATGAGATTCTGGCCTCTCTTGATGATAGCTTTGCGAAGATGAAAGGGGATGGTGAGTCATTCATAAAGAATCTTTCAGATAGAGTCTCTGATACAAGAGAGACGATAGCGATGCTTTCCGAGGGAGAGCAGTCCAGGATAAAGACAGCAGTGGAGAGGCTTCAGGAGCTTGATGGGAAGATCAGGATGTCCGAAGAGCAGCTTGCTGCATTATCTGAGCAGATCACATCCACCCGTGAGGAGCTTTTCTCCGTCCAGCAGGATAGAGGACGTCTGGATGCGGACATAGAGGAAAGGAACAAGGAGCTTGAGAGGCTTAAGAGCGATATGGAGGAGCAGAAGGCTCTGAGGATAAACGAAGAGGCTGCCCTCGTACGTCTCAAGCTCCAGATCTCGAATCTGAAGAAAGAGACGAAGAGTCCTGAGAAGAAGGAAGAGGCTAAGAAGAAGCCGGAGGATATGATCGATGAATTCCCTGACGATATCTTCACCGGAAGCGTTGAGGAAGTCGATCTGTCAGATGATGAGGAGTGATTTCCCTCGATTCTTGCTAATATCTTACCTTCGTGGTAGTTTTGGGTTATGAAGAAGAATACGGCGCATAACAGTGATGATTACGCCTATGTATATGTTGTGAAGAATCCTTCATATAACGATGTCTCTCTCTGTGCATGGGACAGCGTTCTGTATGGGGGCACTCCTGTCATGTATGATACAAGGTTCGGCCTTGATCTTGGACTTGTGGTAGGACCTGCACCTGTTCCCGGCCAGACATATGTTCCAGGATACAGCGATGTCAAAGGAGCCTGTCTCCATTTCGGCGGCGAGGCGGAAGAGGATGATATAAGATACCAGCAGGAGGAGGGACAGCACCAGTGCGATGGCTGCTTCCATTGCCAGATTGCCAGGGAGCCTGAGAAGATCAGAGTCGATGGTGATGTTGCATGGATAGATCATCTTGCAACTCCTCAGGAGATGGCACGCTATGCGGAGAACAGCGAGAAAGAGGAATATGCACTGAGAATCTGCAGGGAGAAGATCAAGAAGCACAATCTTGGCATGAAGCTTGTCACAACCCATTTCCTTCTTGGGGAGCCGAAGGTCATCTTCTTCTTCACAGCGGAGGAGCGTGTTGATTTCCGTGAGCTTGTGAAGGATCTTGTCTCTGTATTCAGGATGCGTATCGAGCTCAGGCAGATCGGAGTCCGTGATGAATCCAGGCTTATCGGGGGGCTATCTGTCTGCGGCCGCGATTACTGCTGCCATTCAATCACAAGGGAGATGGATCCTGTGACGATCAAGATGGCGAAGGAGCAGAATCTTTCTCTCAATTCCATGAAGATATCCGGACCATGCGGAAGGCTGTTATGCTGCCTTGCATATGAGTATGACTACTACATGGAGGAGAAGGCATCCTGTCCGCCCGAGGGAACGCGGATCAAGCTTGACCGTGAGCTCTGGAGGGTAAGCGAGATAAATATCCTATCCAGGAAGATAACGCTTTCAGCAAGCGAGGGCCGGACTATTGCCATTCCGTTCGAGGAAGTGAGCTTCAATAGCGATACAGGATACTGGGAAGTATCCGAGGAGTATCAGGAGGAGCTTTTCTCCACCTGAGTTTCTGTTATAATCCTCTCATGGTTCTGGAAGATCTCTACAGAATGGTGGATCAGGATCTGATCCTCGTTTTTCCGACAGAGGAGAGTGCCCGTGCTTTCTCCGTAAGCTATGTGCTTAGCAGAAAGAAGGGCATTCTTGCTTCATCTGTGATTGCATTTGATGCTTTCGCATCGCTTTTCTATCATGATGGGAATACAGAAGAGGTCTCCGATGCCGATAAGCTTATATTCGCATCCTATGCCTCTTCCACCTATGGAGAGAGCCTTGGCTATTTCTCATCTCCTGATTACCCGGAGCTCAGAAGCAGGCTTCCTGCGACGATTGAGCGGATGCTCGGAAGCATTCCCGAGACGAGGAGGGTGTCACTCCGCAATAGGGATGCTCTATCCGATATACTGCTGCTGGAAGGGTCTTATCGCTCGTTTCTTGAATCATCGGGACTTCATGATACGGCCTTTTCCGATCCGGAGGCATATGACCCGGAGCACCACTATCTTATCGTGATGCCTTCGGCATTCCCCAAGGAGAGGAAGCTGGTCTCTGCCTTGGCTGGATTGCATAATATCGCCATTGCCGATGATTTCCCGCCCGTTTCCGGAAAGCTCTCATGCTTCAGCACTGAGAAGGAGGAGCTGAGATCCCTCTTCCTTTCCATCAGAAAGCTGCTTGATGATGGTGTCCCTTTCTCAGATATCATAATCACCGCATCGGATCCCGTCCGTCTTGCTCCCTATCTCCGTGAAGAATCATTCCTTCATGATATTCCCCTCCGTTTCGTATCGGGAGAATCTCCTCTATCTTCGTCGTCAGGGAAGTTCTTCTCCCTTCTCAGGGATGTATATGAGACATCATACTCACTCAATGCCCTGAAGGCCCTGTTCCTTGACTCTTCCATGCCTTTCTCAGAGCCGGATACCCTAAGGCATTTCATTTACAGGGCTGTCGAGGACTCCATAACAACCGCTCCTGATCCGAGGAATGACAGATACATGAAGATACCGGAAGAGCTTGGAGGAAGGATCTATTCAGGATTCAGGAAGCTTCTTGATAGCCTTATGACGGAGAAGAGGGCTGACAGGATCGTTCCTCTTCTTCATGCACTCTCTTCCCATCTTTTCATCTCCGAGGAGTTCTCTGCGGATGAGGATGACAGAGATGTCTATTCATTCGCAATGAATGAGCTTGCCATATTCCTTGACAGGGTAAAGGCTGCGGGGGAGAGCGGCTTCAGATTGGATGAGCCCTTGTTTCCGCTCTTTGTCGAGTACCTTGGGAAAAGGCAGTACGTGCCTAGAAGGAAGAAGGAGGGGATCAGGGCATATCCATTCGGACAGGATGCCGCTATACCTGTCCAGCATCGCTTCATCATAGCTTTGAATGAGGAAGAGTGCGGAAGGACTGTGAAGGACGCCTCATTCCTTTCGGATTATGAGCTTTCCGAAGAGCGGGATGAGAAGGAGATAACAGAGGATATCCTGAGAGCATATAGTGCAATGACTGCGGATCTGCATATGAGCGCATCCTCCGAGACATATGGGGGAACGATGCTTCCTCTGATGGCCATTGACAGGGAGATCTCATCTCTTTCCTCTGCTGATCCATGGCGCTATGAGTGCAGGAAGGAATTCCCTGCGATCTATCCATTGCAGAAGGAAGGGTATCTCAATGCAGTCTATGCTTCGCTGAACACAAGAAGCTATGACGATGATGTGACATACAGCGGAAAAGGGCAGGAGCTGGGGCATCCGCTCTCCTTGTCTTTCTCATCAGCTGACAGCTATGAGCATTGCCCGTACATGCATGCCCTCCAGTATCGGTTCTCGCTAGCAGACCTCCGCCTTTATGCCCCTGAGACAATGGATCATCTTGAGATCGGCTCAAGGCTCCACAGTGTGATGGAGAGGTTCTATAAGGAAGGCGGAAGAAGCCCGGAGAACCGGATACCAGAACTCTTCGATGAGGAGATGGAGCTCTGGAAGGAGGGGAAGAGAATCGATGATGGGGAGATAAAGGAGATGAGGAGATCCTCCACAAGACCCTCTGGAATACTTATCAGCTATCTCCGCTCCATGTACCTCGATAATCTGATCAATGCAGCCATCCGCATGAATGGGATGTCCTTTCCAATCCCGGGCTTCGGCCTTGAAGAGAAGCTGAGGAGGGATTTCCCTGAACTTGGTTTCTCTATCTATGGGATCATCGACAGGATTGCTGAGGATGCCGATGGGAAAGGAATACTATTTGACTATAAGAAGGGAAGGCGCTTCAGCTCTTCTGACAGGGAACGGAAGGGGCTTCAGTTCTACATCTACAGGCTTCTTGCGGAGACTGGCTCCCCAGTCTATCCGGAAAGGGCGTTCTTCATCACACTCCGCGACTGTGCATTCTCAGAAGTCAGCCTTGATGCTGATGATGGGATAATCCTGAAAAGGCTCTCTTCCGATGCGGAAGGGATAAAGAACGGATTCTGGAAAGCCGTATCCTCTGATGAGAACTGCCAGGGCTGCCAGTACAGGGGAATATGCAGAAGGAGGTTCAGCATACGATGACTTTCAGTGAACTGCTTGCTGCCAGGGATATCAGGCTATCGGAAGAGCAGCTTGCCGCTGTCAATGCTGATCGCGCTGCGATTGTCTCCGCAGGTGCGGGGTCGGGGAAGACCACAGTCCTCTCGCTGCGCTTTGCCCGCCTTGTAATGGAACGCAAGGCCCATGCAGATGAGATTCTCACCCTTACATTCACGAGAAAAGCAGCTGCTGAGATGTATGAGCGCATATACTCACTCCTTTCATATGCGGCAGAGCATGATGAGTATATAGCCTCTGAGCTCTCTTCCCGTTTCCCTAAAGCCCATATCTCCACAATGGATTCCTTCTGGGGGGAGATCGCAAGAACCGATTCCCTTGCTTATGGCATAATGCGCGATTTCTCGGTCATGGAGTCCGATGAAGCTGATGATATCATAAGCGCTGTCTTCAATGAGCTTGCCTCAGACAAGACTATGGATGGTGCGTTCGCGTGCCTTGCAGCCTCATACTCCGAGGATGAGATACGTTCCTTCCTCTCTGATATTGCCGCTCATACGGATATCCTCACGGACTTCACTGCTGAGAGGAATATGGAGAGCTGCAGCTTCTACAGCATGCTTCTATCCGAAAGAGCCAGAGGGCCATTCCTCTCTATGCTGGATGAGCTTGAGCGCCTTAATGATGAGGATCCTGACTCAAAGCTCCATGAAGCGATTTCCTCCTTCATCGGTGAATACAGGAGAAACGGTGGATCCATTCCTGACTTTTCACTGATGCAGCTTAGACGCAAGGCTGATAAGGAGCTTGCAGCGTTTATCAGGAATGTCTACAGACCATTGAGGGCAGAGGCCCTGGTCTCAGAGGCTGTCTCCAGGACTGAGGACTACTGCAGATCGGTATCAGAGCTTATTGAGCGTTTCGTGAATCGCATGCAGGAGATAAAGAGAACACGTTCGTTGCTCTCATTCCATGATACTGAAGCACTTGCGAAGGCCATTCTCCTTTCAGACAGATCCGTCCGTGATTACTATTCATCTCTTTTCAGATACATAATGGTCGATGAGTTCCAGGATAACAATGGCAGCCAGAGAGATCTCCTGTATCTTCTCTCAGCAAAGCCAGGAGCGGCTATGGGGAGAGTACCCGGACCGGAGGATATGGATCCTTGGAAGCTTTTCTTCGTAGGGGATGACAAGCAGTCGATCTACTACTTCCGCGGAGCAGATGTCTCTGTGTTCAGATCGCTCCGGAATGATATCGGGAAGATGGGTGGTGATTATCTTACGCTCTCGATGAACTACCGATCGGAACCGCTTCTCATCGAGCACTTCAATAAAGTGTTCAATCCCGTATTCGCATCCAGAAGTGCCGATATGGATGGCGAGGATGTCATCGAGGCAATGACAGGGGTCCCATTTGCATCATTTGAAGCCGATCCAGCGTCTATTGGCAGCAGGGATGCAATTCCGGGAGTGGAATCGAGGATACGTATGGCGATTGTGCCTAAGGATGGCAGCTGCATTGACGATCCTGCTTCTCCTGGGGAGAGCGAGGCATACTGGGTAGCTTCAGAGATCCTTTCGATGGTCAGTGACAGCGGATATGAAGTGCCTGATGGGAATGGCGGTGTCCGGAAGCCCCGATTCTCGGATATAGCGCTTCTTCTTCAGACAGCTAAATCACAGATGCCTTTCGAGAGGGTGTTCCGTCTCCGCGGGATCCCGTACACAGTCATTGAGAGTGCATCTGTAGCGATTGAAGGACTTGCCAGCGATCTCTTTTCGTTCCTGACCCTCATTGTCTATCCTGATGATAAGGCCGCTTATCTTGCTCTTCTTCGATCCCCATTCGCAAGGATATCCGATGAAGGCCTTATGTTCCTTGCAGACTGGACCGATGAGGAGAATGAGCGTTTCATGGCATTCGATAGCCAGCTCCAGTTCAGAAGCGAGAGGGACCGCATTGCATTCTCTTCCCTCAGGAATCTGTATCAGGAAGCAAGAGCTATGGCGGGGAGGAGGAAGATCGCTGAGATACTTGATGTGATCTACTACAGAAGCGGCTACCATTCATACCTCGTTTCAGATCCGTCTCTTTCTGTCTATGAGGAGCACTTCTCATATATCTGGGCAGCAGCGGTACGCTCCGATGAGCGTGGTATATCGCTTCCTGTATTCCTTGATTCGCTCCGTCCTCTGATCGGCAGCCCTGAGAAGCTTCCGGAGGCATCTGTCCAGCATTTCGAGAGCGATGCCGTTCAGATAATGAGCATCCATAAATCAAAGGGACTGCAGTTCCCGATAGTGATTGTCTCTGATGCAGCAAGGGGAGGCGGAAGCCAGACTGAACGCAATGCTCTCTCTGCTTTCTCCGGAACCCATCCGTTCTTCATGATAGATCCGCGTGATAGCGGGGCCAGCCATCCATATACGGCTGTCCTGAACAAAGCCAGGGCCAGACGGGAGATGGCAGAGAGGAAAAGGGTTCTGTATGTGGCTCTCACACGGGCATCATGCCATCTTCTGGTGACTGCCAATGAGAAGCGTGGAATGGAGTCCTCCCTCTATGGCATATACTCAGCGGTTTCCGGAATCGAAGAGGAGATCATCCCTGCGGTAGAAGCATCAGCTCTCTTCCCCGTCGGACAGCGGAATGCCTCTTCTTCCTGGTACGATGCGGCTGTATATGAAAGAGGGTCATCCTCTTCAAGGAGGATTGCTGCAGCTGAGAGCGCAGATGATTCAGTCCCCGAAGCAGAAGGAAGGGCTCTTCCTCAATTCTCATCCGATGAGATCATCAGGGAGCATGGGCTTTATACGCAGTTCGGGACGATGGTCCATGAAGCAATGGAGGCGGCAGCAACGGGCAGAGAGCCTTCATTCTCCGCTATCCCGGGGATTCCTGCTGACGCAGAGGATGCTCTCAGAAGGGAGAGTGCGGAAATTGCCATGCGCTTCAGCTCCTCCGTTCTTTTCAGGAAGCTCGTTGAAGGCAGAAGGGTAGAGAGCGAGGTCCGCTTCTACTATCCGGACGGGGAGATGGTGATCGAAGGATCGGCAGATCTTGTTGTATCCCTGGATTCGTGTGTTCTTGTCATCGATTTCAAGACTGACAGAGCATTCCTTCCAGATATCCATAAAGAGCAGGTTATGAAATACATAGAGGCCATCGGCGGCCTCTATGGCAAGGAATGCTATGGAATGCTTTTATATGCCAGATCCATGGAATCCGGTCCTGTATGGGACAGAAATGGTGATGTCAGAGAGCTTTCAGAGCTTCTGTCATCTTTGTGAGGGCTCCGAGGACCTTGTCGGATGATGTTCCATAGTTGAATCGTACGAAATGTCCCCATTGCTCTCCGAACCATGTTCCGTCATTGACAGCAACCGATGCATTGACTCCGAAGAACCTTGAGAGGATGCCGCCCCCTTTTCCTCCTGTGTATTTCTCAGGATGTGCTTCCACTTCCGCCCTGACCTTGTCGTATACATCGATGCAGTCGAGGAATGCGACGAAGGATGCTTCTGCATTGACCATCTTCATCCCTGAATCAGAGGACTTGAGGAACTCATCGATACGCCTTACATTCTCTCCAAGGTAGGCGCAGAGTTCCTTGTTGTACTCCAGCCCGTGCTCATATGCGCTTGATGCAAGCTCTCCTATCACAATGCTTGGCTCATCCAGTCTCATAGCATGCTCTCTGGCACGGAATTCCTCGCGCTTCTCAGCAGATGAGAAGACAATGAATGAAGAGTGCTCTCCTGCGATATTGAAAGTCTTTGAAGGGGCAAAGAGCGTTATGCAGTCCGCTCCTATCGACTCATTGACCTTGTTCATCGGGATATGCTTCTTTCCCGGATGGACGAGATCGGAGTGTATCTCATCGCTTATCACGAGTATTCCAAGCTCTTTTGCCGTCTCAAGGATGAATCTGAGCTCATCTTCCGAGAATACGATGCCTGATGGATTATGCGGAGAGCAGAAGAGTATGCACTTCGACTTCTCCGCATCCTTCCTGAAACGCTCCCTGTCAAGATGGAATGAAGCTGTCTCGTGATCATACCCCAGCTCATGATCGATCATGATGCGTCCTTGATTGGCAGTGATTTCCCTGAAAGGTCTGTATGCTGGTGTCGGAACGAGAATCGTATCGCCTTTACTGGTGAAGAGATCCATGCATGAGGCAATCCCGTGCAGAAGTCCCATCGCGAATGTGATCTCATCCGCAGGAACCTTCCATCCATGCTTCTTCTCAAGCCATTTTGATGCTTTTGCTGTAAGAAGAGGAAATGATGGATAGCCGTATATCCCGGTCTCTGCCACCTTTCTTCCCGCATCCGCGATATATGAATCGGTAGGGAAGTCCATATCTGCAACCCAGAACGGTTCTGCATTGGGATTTGCGGATATATTCTCGATAGCAGTGCTATCCCATTTGATGCTGTTGGTGTGTCTTCTGTCAGCAGCCTTAGAGAAATCCATTATTTACCTCCTGATAAGCCTTGAGGTCTCAACAAGGCCTTCATATTGTCCTGCAGCTCCCGGATAGGTCATTGCACCTTCCGGGCATCTGTGATAGCAGGCGAAGCAAGATATGCAGCTGTTGCCTATGATGATCCTGCCATCTTCCTCTCTGATATTCCCCTCTGGGCATATCCTGACGCATGTCTTGCACCGTATGCACTTTGCCGGGTCTATCCTCAGTTTCTCATTCGGGCGCGGTGATGATGCAAGTCTTGAGAAGCGCCTGACAGTGCGATAAAGGAATCCCTTTCCCGGAAGCTCTATCTTCTCCGCATCTGTATCCTCTGCGATAGCCTTGAGCTTCTCGTCCGCTTTCCTGGCAATCTCCTCTGCTTTCTCCTTCGATACGGCTTTCTTCTGCAGTGGAAGGTATGCGTCGGGCATTCTGACCGCTTTCCCGTATGACAGCGCAAGCCCATGGTCCTGAAGCGTCCTGTCGAGGTCGCTCAGGGCATTCAATGGAAGCCCTCCGTTCGTCGCTATTGCAAAGATGTATCCAAGGCCGGAGTTGTCCCTGTCTGAGAGGACTTCCTCTATGAAGCGCAGAACAGCATTCAGTATGCCTCCGCAGTAAACAGGGAAGATGATCCCAAGGCGGTCCATATCATCCGGCAGGTGATCTTTTCCGTTTATGAGATCCTCCGCGAAGTAAAGATGATCATGCTTTATCCTATCAGCTGCGAACAGGCTATTTCCTGTTCCTGTTGCAACTGCCAAAACTGTGCTCATAGAAACTCCTCTGCGCTTGTGCTCGCAATGATCCTCACAATAGCATCTGTATCCTCATCGCTTATGTTCAGGCTGAGGACGATTCTTCCCATCTCTCCTTCTTTGAGGAAAAGGACTCCTTTCTCCCTGAATGTTCTGACGATATTGTCCATCGGATAGCTGGAATTGAAGAATATCATGTTTGTTGAGGATATCGCGATATCCGCCCAGCCTGTCTTTTCCAGCGCTTCTGATATCGCAGCCCGATGCTCATGGTCATCCTTCAGCCTTGCGATGTTGTTCTCGAGAGCGTAGATGCCTGCAGCAGCGAAGATTCCTATCTGCCTCATCCCGCCTCCGAGCAGCTTTCTGGCACGTTTTGCCTTCTCAATGAAATCCCTGTCTCCTGAGAGGATTGAGAAAGCGGGGCACCCAAGACCCTTTGAGAGGCAGAAAGTTATATCAGAAGCAGTTTCTGCATATTCCCTGACGCTTATCCCGGTCTCGACAGCTGCATTGAATATCCTGGCTCCATCCATATGCACCCACAGCGAATGGCTGTCTGCAAGCGCCTTGATTCTCTTAAGCTCATCGATAGGGTAGACAATACCCGATGTCGTGTTCTCTGTTTCGATGATCGCGCTCTCGGACATATCATAGGCATAGCCATGGATATGCTTTTCTATCTCATCTGCCTTCATTATGCCGTAATCAGATGGGATGATAACCGGAAGAGTCCCTGAAAGCGATGCAACGGCACCGATCTCATGGTTCACGATATGGGAATACCCTGATGTAAGGACTTCCATTCCTCTTCCTCCTTTGAGCATCAGAGGGATGAGATTCCCCATGCAGCCGGAGGATACTATGAGCGATCGCTCCTTGCCTGTAATCTCCTCAGCCATGCGCTGAAGCTTTTCCGCAGTCGGATCCTCTCCGTATACATCGTCTCCGACTTCCGCATTGTACATAGCCTTCCTCATCGCTTCGGTTGGCTTGGTGAAGGTATCAGATCTAAGGTCATACATTTTCATTTCCTTATCGAATCAAACAGTGAGAAGAAGGTAGGGAATGTCACAGCCGCTGCCTCTTCATTATCGATGATTATATCATCAGTCGCCGCCGCGGAGAGTGATGCCATTGCCATGATTATCCGGTGATCGCCGAAACCTTTGACAGATCCGCCGTCCACATGGCCTCTGCCATGGATGATGAGTCCATCATACTCCTCTTCGCATTCAATGCCGAGCGCTGTCAGATTCTCATGCATTGATCTTATCCTGTCAGTCTCCTTGATTCTTGCCTGAGGGACATTCGTAAGCTTCGTGACCCCTTCAGCTGCAGCCGCTGCCGCAGCAAGAATCGGCAGCGTATCGGGGATGGCATTGAGATCGAATGTGCCTCCATTGAGCTTTTCAGGACCCCTTACTGTCACAGCATTGCCTTCCCAGGTGATCATGCATCCCATCTCCTGAAGGATGTTGAGTATGGCCTTATCCCCCTGGACATCATTCCTGTCCAGACCCTTGACTGTTATAGCGGTTCCTGCCATGGCAGCCATTGCGAAGAAGAATGATGCGGATGAATAGTCTCCCGCTATGTATTCATCGAATCCATGATAGCGCTGTCCTCCTTCCATCTCCGCATGCATGTAGTCGCTGCTGATGCTGTATCTTATCTTCTGTTTATCAAGCCATCCCAGTGTGAGGGAAACATATGGTTTCTCGAAAAGAAGAGGGCAGTCTATTACTGTATTCCCAGAGGCCAGCGGAGCTCCTAGCAGCAGACCTGAAAGGTACTGGCTTGTCCTGCATTCAATCGATGCATGGCCTCCAGACAGAGGTCCTTTGATTGTCACTGGCGGCTTCCCGTCGCATGAGGTGATCTCTGCTCCGAGCACCTTCAGGGCATCAGCAAGCGGACCAAGTGGTCTTCTCCTGAGCTGCTCATCTCCTGTTATCGTGACAGGAATGCCAAGGGATGCGGCCATAGGGAGCAGGAGGTACTCTGTAGTCCCGCTGTTTCCCGCATCGATCTCTATGCTTTCAGGGAGCACTGCTGAGGAGGAATCCACAAACGCCGTGGACATGTCTTTGCTGAAGGAAACCTTCGCTCCCAGCGCTTTTACAGCCTCTATGCATGATTCTGTATCCGAGGATATCAGCGGATGGCGGATAATGCTCATCTCCCTGGAGAAATACGCGATAAGGAATGCCCTTATTGTCTGGCTCTTCGATGCAGGGACCTCAATCGTCCCTGAAGGTCGTGAAGGGGAAAGTGCTATCATAGCTCCGGATTGTATTCAGTTAGCGGTTTTCAGGCAATAAAGCAGCAATATTCTCTGATTAATGCTGATTTGCGTTGATTCTGGTATTGCCGGAATGATTATATGCATATATATTTACAGTTAATAAAAATACATTCCTTCCCGGAGCCTCAGTCTCTGATCTTGTACCGGATACTCAGAACCTCTTCGAGAAGGTTTTTTATTTTATTCTGTTCCGATCAGCTTGATCCTGTGGCTTCTGCTTATATCGATCCTATTCCCGAAATCATGGCCTAGATCGTAGCTGTTCCTGTTTATCGAGGTCCGGGAATAGGAGGTCCTGACCTTTGATTTACTGTATATGAGTGCCTTGGCCAGTTCTTCATTCTCCCTGCTTATGGCGATGAGGGCCCCTTCCTCTGCCTGGCCTCTGGTCTTTTCCGAGAGGGTATCCACAGCTCCGCAGATGAAGCTTCCTCTGGAGACTGCTCTGCCTTCTCTTCTCATTCTCCTTATCTCTTGATCAGATGCGGAGATGATGTAATCGAAGATATAGATCGCAAGCTCTATCTCTTCAACGCTTCCATGGATTGTGATGATTCTGGAATCATCTCTGGGAACGATTATGCTGTACACTCCGCTTGATGAGCTTGCATACCATGCCAGTTCCCTCGTCCAGAACGGCAGGCGCTTTGCCTCATAAAGCTCCGATGTATAGATTACCCGTTCCTCTGCTCCTGTGCTTCCTTCAAGCATCAGCTTCTGGGCTTTTCTTATAGCCTCCGCTGCTTCATTCTCGAAAGGGGAGGAGGATAGAGCCATCAGCTTCCTGATCTTCTCCCTTCTCGCATTATCCCTTTCCATCGATAATCTCACATGGCTCTTGGAGAACTCCGGATCTATTCTCAGCATGCGGCAGCATTCACGGAATGATGGGCCATGGCCTGATGCGCCATTCATATGCCAGTCGAGAGCATGGGCAAGTTCATGAAGGAAGATATTATCCATTTCATCTTCACGGCTTCGCAGCAGGACATCCTCTGTCATAGCTATTATCCTGTCCTCTGGACGGAACATCGCCAGTATGTTCCTCTGCAGTTCCGGGACGGCGAGGATGGCAGTGATAAGGTCGTTGACAAGATGCAGCTGGACTTTCTTTTCCCTGTAAATATCCCAGAGGCTATCTATCCTGTTGTCGATCAAGCTGCTTGAAGCTCTTATCGTGCGGTCCATGGGGGTATGATACAGCCTTGCCTGTCCTTTGTCTTTAGGCTAGAGTCAAGACGTGAAGATATATATAGAGAGCCTTGGCTGTGCCAAGAACCAGGTTGATTCGGAGATCCTCCTGACCTATGCCGAGGAGAATGGATATGAAAGGACTGATGACCCGGCTTCTGCCGATGTCATCGTTGTCAATACATGCGGATTCATCGAAAGCGCCAAGACTGAATCCATAGATGCGTTCTTCTCTTTGCGTGAAGCGTATCCTGATGCAAGGATAATCCTTGCAGGGTGCCTTGCAGAGCGCTATGGACGTGAGATGGAGCTTGATGAGGCTGATGCGATATTCGGCAATCATGATCTCTCTCTCTTCCCTGATGTATTGAAAGGAAAGACTGAAAGAGTCCTGATACCAGAGTATCCAGATCCAGACAGGGAGCGGGATGACAGGAACGAGCTTCTTGGCTATAAGGGCAGTGCCTATCTGAAGATAAGCGAAGGATGCAACCATCGCTGTGCATACTGTGCCATACCTCTTATCCGTGGACCTCTGAGATCCAGGCCTATGGAGAAGATCGTGAAGGAAGCGGAAAGGCTTATAGCTTCAGGGGTTTATGAGATAAATGTAATTGCGCAGGATCTCGGGGCATATGGTCTTGATATATACGGTTCACAGATGTTCGTGCCGCTTATGGATAGGCTTTCCTCCCTTGAAGGTGACTTCGTGCTCCGCATGCTCTACATACATCCCGATACATTCCCCGCAGGGCTTGTCGAGCTTGCAAAGGAAAGGAAGAAGATCCTCCCGTATTTCGATATACCTTTCCAGCATGCGGACAGAAAGGTGCTCCGGGGGATGGGGCGTACAGGAGACAGGGAGATTTATACTTCGTTGGTACGTTCAATCCGCTCAGCTCTGCCTGATGCCGTGATACGCACAACACTCATGCTCGGATTCCCTGGTGAAGACGAGGACGCTTTCGATGAGCTTAAGCGTTTTGTCCGCGAAGCCGAGTTTGACTGGATGGGATCTTTCCTGTACTCCCGTGAGGAGGATACTCCGGCTTACGATATACGCGGAGAGAGGGAGCATCTCAAAGCCCATAAGAAAGCTGCCGTATGGCAGAAAGAGCTGGAAGCTATCCAGGAGGAGATAACCCAGAAGCGTCTCAGGCGCTTCGTCGGCAGGGAATACAGGGCTCTGATCGAGGAGAAGGTTGAGGGAGAGGATCTTGCGATCGGGCGCATCTACGCAGAGGCTCCGGATGTTGATGGTCTAACAGTGGTGATGGGCCGTGGAATGGAAAGCGGGGATATCGTGCGTGTCGGCATAACGAATGTCCGCGGAGTAGATCTCGAAGGAGTCCTCATTGATTGATCTTTCAGCTCTTAATGATGAACAGCGTGATGCTGTTCTCGATTTCGATCACAATCTTCTTATCCTGGCATGCGCAGGGTCAGGAAAGACCCGCACAATAACCCAGAAGATTGCTTATGCTGTCTCCGAAGGCATCTATAAGCCTTACCAGATCCTTGCTGTCACGTTCACCAACAGAGCCGCGGAAGAGATGCGCTCCCGTGTCGCAGCTGCGCTCCCCGGAGAGGATATCTCCGGCATGGAGATGAGGACGTTCCATTCATTCGGTGCATATATCCTGCGCAGGTATGGAACAAAGGCCGGACTGTCGCCTTCGTTCTGCATTTACGACGATGATGATTCGCTGCAGCTTCTTTCTTCCTGCATAAAGCTTGAGAAGAGAGAGCTCCGACAGGTTCAGAAGGCTATATCGAAGGCAAAGGACAGGGGAATGACTCCTGATTCACCGGGACTTACAGAGCTTCTTCCCGAGGTCGATCTTCCTGCGGTATTCGGGCGTTACGAGGAGGCTCTGGCATCATCCGGCAATGCTGATTTCGCTGATCTCATCCTTAAGAGCACATGGCTTCTGGAAAATGATGATGAGGTCAGGACTGCGATGCAGAAGCGTTTCCGGATGGTCCTTGTCGATGAGTATCAGGATTCAAACAGGATACAGTTCAGGATGCTGAGAGCGCTTATCACCCCTGATACAAGGCTTACCGTAGTCGGGGATGATGACCAGTCCATATATTCATTCCGTGGTGCTGATATCGATAATATCCTCACATTCGCCGGTTCTTTCGATAATGTCCGCGCCGTAAGGCTGGAGAAGAACTACAGGTCGACATCAGAGATCCTTGCTCCTGCAGCTGCCCTGATCGCGCATAACAAGGAACGCCATAAGAAGGATCTCGTGAGTGCTGAAGGGCTGACAGGGCCGAAGCCTTCGGTCATCGCATCTGCCGATGGTCGGGTGGAAGGTGAGCGTGTCGTTGATCTTATAAGGAGCTTCGGCGATTATGACAGCACCGCAGTCCTTTACAGGACAAACGCGCAATCCCAGATATTCGAACAGCTTCTCACCGATAGAAAGATACCATATAAGGTGATCGGGGCGCTTAGATTCTATGACAGGGAGGAAGTCAAGGATGCTCTGGCATTCCTCTATCTTCTGATGAATCATCGCGATGCTGTCTCTTTCAGGAGAATCATCAATAAGCCTTCGAGAGGGCTTGGGGAGGCTAAGATAGCGAAGATCCTTTCATACGGCGAGGATATAATGGAAGGCCTCAGAAGCTTTGCATCATCATCAAGCGGGACCGCAGGAGAAGGAGCCAGAATCTTCCTCTCAGCCTGGGAAAGGGCTTCCTCTTCTCTTTCTGATGACGAGAATCTTGGCGATCTGCTCAAAAGGGCATTGGAAGATGTCGGATTGTATGACCTATACAACAGCGAGAGCGACAGGGCTGTAAGGGAGGCTAAGATAGGCAACCTCGGTGCGCTGGTATCTGCGCTATCCGAGGCAGGATCCGGAAGGGAGGATCTTCTTGCATTCCTGGAGAAGCTCACTCTCGATACGACAACGCTTGGCAATAAGGATCCCCGCGATCTTCCTGGTGTAACGCTTATGACAATGCATAATACCAAGGGCCTCGAGTTCAATCGCGTCTTCGCTGTCGGTCTTGAAGATGATATCATCCCAGGACGTAACGGAGAGATGGCAAAGGCCGAGGAAGAGGAGAGGAGGATCCTCTATGTTGCGATGACAAGGGCCAGACGTTCTCTCTATCTTTCCTTTGCCCATAGGCGTTCAATGTGGGGAAGGACGGAGTATCAGACACCTTCCCGCTTTCTTGGGGATATCCCTGTTGCTATGCTCTCTGGGGATATCTCTGCACTGAAGGAGGAAAAGAAGGAGGAGCCGGAGGACTATTTCGGGCACTCATTCGGATATAAACCGCGTACTTATGCTTCCAATCAGCCAGCATGGGCAAGGGGCATAGGGGTGAATGTGGTAAAAAAGAAGAAGCCTGAAGCAAAGAATGCTGAAGGAACATTCCATGCCGGAGATAAGGTCAGGAGCAGGGAATACGGCGAAGGCGAGATAACGGATATAAAGGAACTGGCAGAAGGCAGAAGGGTGCTCACAGTTGCCTTCAGGGGAAGAACCGCAAAATTCATCGAAGCTTTCGCCGCGCTGGAGAAGATCTGACAGCTCTAGGAAAATCAGAGTCAAAAAAGTTTGACAGCTTCAGAATCACGGGGTATTCTGAAGTCGGATATGAGAAAAACGTTTACGTAATCGTTTTTCTCGGATGGAGGAGCTATGGCAGTTGGAATAAAGCAGATTGCGGAGACAGCAGGTGTTTCCACCGCCACGGTTTCCCATGTCATAAACCACACCCGTTTTGTTTCAGAAGAGACGACCCGGAAAGTAGAGAAAGCGATGGAGGAGCTTTCCTACAGCCCGAATTATCTTGCCAAGATGCTCAAGGAGAAGAAGAGCAACATGATCGGGCTTGTCATCCCCGATATCTCCAATTTCTTCTTCACGGAAATAGCTGCGGCTGTTGAGAAGAAGCTTTCAGGTTCTGGCTATAACCTTGTTCTATGCTCTTCCGATGAGGATCCGGAGAAGGAAAAGGAGAAGATCGCCCATATCCTCACTTATATTCCCGCAGGGATCATCATCGCTCCTACTGACCGGACGTGCGACTATAAAGGGCTGCTAGGGAATCTTCCCGCTGTATATGTTGACCGCAAGGTTGAGCGGATTGCAGGGGATTCTGTCCGGATGGATTCACGATCAGCGGTCAGCAACGCAGTCGGTTATCTGATTGCATCAGGTCATTCTGAGATAGGATTCATCGGCGGCGTTGCCGGAATCAGTACGACAGATGAGCGGTATCAGGGGTATATCAGCGCATTGCTTGAAGCAGGGCTGAAGCCTGATCCATCATTGATCTCATTCGGGGATTCCCGCATACAGAGCGGTTATGATTCGTGCCGCATTCTTATCGAGAGGAATAGGAATATGAGCGCGATGTTTGTTTCCAACAACCTGATGTGCATAGGTGCAATGAAGTATCTTGTCCAGCATTCAATCAGGGTTCCAGAGGATATATCCATCATCGGATTCGATGACTATGACTGGACTGAGATCACCAATCCAGCGCTCTCTACGATCAAGCAGCCTGCAGATAAGATGGGAGAGATAGCTGCATCACTGCTTCTTTCAAGGATTGCGGATCCTGATAAACCCATAGAGGAGATTGTCCTGGATGGCAGACTTGTTCTGAGGAATTCGTGCATCGGGAAGAATCTTGCTGATATAAGGACATGTTCGGAATAAGGAAGGAGGGTATTATGGTTGAATTCAGGACTTCTATAGATGATGTCTCAACCTGCGATGTGCTTGTTATCGGAGGAGGCCCCGGCGGTATTGCATCTGCATTGGCTGCAGCGCGCAATGGAGCCCGTACTGTTCTGATCGAGAGGGAAGGCTGTGTTGGCGGAATGGCAACAATCGGCCTTGTTGGTCCGTTCATGACCTCTTTTGACGGGAGCGGGAAAACCCAGATAATCCGCGGTATATTCGATGAGCTCGTCAGAAGACTTGAGAAAGAAGGGGGGGCTATCCATCCGTCCAAGATCGGAAAGGCTACTCCGTATGCTGCTTTCATCAGAAAGGGCCATGAGCATGTTACGCCATTTGATTCGGAGAAGCTGAAGATAGTGGCAGAGGATATGCTTCTGGAGGCCGGAGTCACCCTGATCTATTATACGGATTTCGTTGATACGATCATGGATGGTGAGAATATCGATTACGTCGTAGTTGCAAAGAGACAGGGACCAGCGGCGATCAAGGCCAGGATATACATCGATGCTACAGGCGATGCCTCTGTCGCGGAGAAGGCCGGTGTTCCGACATCCCTTGGACGGGAAGAAGATGGCCATATCCAGCCCGCAACTCTCTTCTTCAGGGTCTGCAATGTCGATTCAGAGAAGGTCTATGCTTATGTCGATGAGAATAAGGACCTCATGGGAAAGCCTTTCTTCGGTGTCTTCAGCTGGCTGATAAAAGAAGGGCGGAAAACCGGTGAATGGACAATTGCCCGCGATGAGATGGGTACATATGAGACCTGCTCAAAGGGAGAATGGAAGCTCAATACGACCCGCATCCAGAATATTGATGGAACGAAGAGCGAGGATCTGACAAAGGCTACAATCGATGGCCGCAAGCAGGTCCAGCAGGTTTATTCATTCCTCAGGAATCATGTTCCTGGCTTCGAGAATGCAAAGCTTATGGATACCGCATCTGTTGTCGGATGCCGTGAGACAAGGCATATAAAGGGCCTGTATACGATAACGAAAGAGGATGTCATCAGATCGGCAGTGCCTGATGACGTTGTATTGCTCTGCTCGAATTCCATAGATATCCATGATGCGAAGACCGGGGCAGGCGAGTATATAACCGTTGATAGATGGTATGGGATTCCGTATAGAGCTCTTGTACCTCAGAACTGCAGGAATCTGCTTGTTGCAGGAAAGACAATATCCGCTACATCGGATGCTGTATCTGCTTTCCGTGTGATGCCATGCTGCTATGGAATCGGAGAAGCCGCAGGAGCTGCTGCGGCTCTGTGCGTACGTGATGATACAGCCCCTGCCGATCTGCCATATGGGAAGCTCCGGGAGGTCCTGCTGAATGAAAATGTGTTTTTAGGCGATTGAAACTGCTTCTGATTCGAAAAAGGAGGAAATTATGAAGAAAGTATTAACCGTTCTGTTATGCATGATGCTGTCTTTGTCGCTCTTCGCAGGAGGTGCGAAGGATACTGCGGCTACTGAAACAGCAGCAGATAACGGAAAGACAAAACTCGAGTTCTGGACATGGTTGAGCAGCGATGATGCGATCGATGCTTACAATCAGATGCAGGATGAGGTGGAGATCGTGAAGGTCCAGATGTCCCATGCGGATATCAATGCAAAGCTTGCCATTGCCCTTCAGGCTGGAACAGGTGCTCCTGATATCTATCAGACAACCCAGCGCTACTATCCTCAGTTCAGGGACAGTGGGCATATGTATGATATGACAGCGGTAGTCTCTGATGTCATGGATGGATATCCTTCAAGCTTGCAGGACCTTGTAACATATAATGGCCAGATTGCAGGCCTTACCCCCGATGTGTCTCCTTCTGTCATGTTCTACAGAGCGGATATCTTCGAGGAGTATGGTATTGAGATCGAGACATTCAATGATCTCATTGAAGCTGCAAAGATCCTCAAGGAAGATGGAATCTACATGCTTCCGATATTCAATCCTGCCGGATCATGGGGCGCTAATGCTGTAGGTATGCTCCTTGGATCAAGAGAAGGGAATTATTTCACGCCTGATGGAAAGGTCATCCATGATAATGAAGATCTTGAGATAGTCCTTGAGTTCCTCGATCAGATGGTCGACGAAGGATATGGGGAAAGCCTGACATTCTTCACTCCGGAGTTCTGGGGAGAGTTCAAGGCCGGAAAGATCGCTGCATGGATCATGAATACAGCAGAAGCTGCCAACCTCAAGACAAATGCACCGGAGCTTTCAGGAAAGTGGAAGATCATGCCTACTCCGAGATGGGATGATAAGGACACTGCGCTTTCTGGATACTGGGGCGGTACAGTTATCTCTGTCACTGATCAGTCCAAGAATCCTGAAGAAGCTGCGAAGTTCGTGAAGTGGCTCTGCGGAACGGTCGAGGGACAGGTCTGGGCTGGAAAGACCTGGTCTGCAGTACCTGCTTATGAGCCAGCTTATGACGATCCGTTCTTCCAGGAAGGCGATCCGTACTTCTCCGGAGACAATATCTACAGCATGATTCTTGATACGACTCCGTTCCATTATTTCGACTGGGCATCGGTTGAGATGATAATCGGAGAGAAACTCGATCTCATGTTTGCAGGCCAGCTCTCACCGGAGGAAGCCGCAAGGGCAATAGAGGATACCATTGCTGCTGAGACAGGCAGATAATCCATTGACGTCTCAGCTGCCTAGTTCAATTTGATTTCCAATCGGCATGTGTTCATGCATGCCGGTTGGATAGGAGTAACGATTGATGAAAACGCATATAGATGGAAGAAAAGCCGCTCCATATTTTTTTCTGCTTCCCTTCCTTGTATTCTTTCTGATTTTCAGGCTCTGGCCGATAGTGTGGTCCTTTCTCATCAGTTTTTTCGAGCTGGAGGATGGGAGTATCGCAAGCTTCATTGGCTTGTCGAATTATGCCACTATTTTCAAGGATCCGACTTTCATCAAGTCAATATGGAATACAATCTATTTCGTTATTGTCTATAACGTGATAATGATTTTCCTGGCAATATTGCTCGCTGTTTTCTGCAATAGCCCGATAATAGGCTGCAAGAAAGCGTATAGGGCTGTCTTCTTTTCCCCTATAGCGATGTCACTGCCAGTTGTTGCTGTTGTATTTGATCTTATATTCGCAAGGAACATAGGATTCATAACATCCTTGCTTGGCATATTCGGAGTTGAATACAACTACAGGATATTCGCATCGATGACAGGAGCCGTGTGGGCTGTCATTCTCATGCGTGTCTGGAGAGGAGCTGGTTATTACTGTGCATATTTCCTTGCGGGCCTTACTTCGATTCCAGAGGAACTGTATGAGTCCGCTATGATTGATGGAGCGAATTCCTTCCAGCAGTTCTGGAAGATAACCCTTCCGCTCCTGAAACCAATGCTGGTTTTCGTAATCATAATGTCGACTATATTGTCATTTCAGCTGTTTGACGAGCCTTGGATCCTTACTCAGGGCGGTCCGGCGAATTCAACACTGACGCTTCAGATGTATCTGTATCAGACGAGCTTCCTGAAGCAGGATTTCTCAAAGGGTGCGGCAGTTTCGTATGTTATGACACTTCTTATGCTAGCGGCATCGGTGGTTTCTGTCTCAAGGCAGAAAGACAGTGCTTCGGGGAGGAGATGATGATCGGTACAAAAAGAAAAAGAACGCTTTCGAAGCTCTGTATCCATACGATACTTATAATCTATGCCATTTTCACCCTCATCCCATTCTATTGGATGGCGGTGAATTCAATAAGGCCTTCAGGTGATTTCTACAGCAGGATGGAGGGATTATTCCCGGATAATGTGGATTTCGGGAACTACATCAGTCTCTTCGCAAATACGAACTTCCTTGCTTGGCTCTGGAACAGCATAATCATCTGTGTGCTGTCCACTCTTCTTGGATTGCTGATATGCTCGATGGCAGGATTTGCTTTCGGTGTCTACAGATTCAGGATGAAGAGCTTCTTCTTCTGGCTGGTACTCGGATCTGTTGCGATTCCTGAGATTGTCACTATAATCCCTGTTTTCCGTCTGATGTCGGATATAGGGATGATAGATACCTATTCATCGCTTGTGCTTCCATATGCTGTAAGCATGTTCGGAATCTTCCTCATGAAGCAGTATATCGAATCAAGTCTTCCGATGGAGCTGCTTGAGGCTGCCCGCATCGATGGAATCGGAGAAGCAGGACTTTTTGTCCGCATTGCGCTGCCATTGGTCAAGCCGGGGCTCGGCGTCCTTGGCATTTACCTCTGGCTCAATGCCTGGTCAAGCTATTTCTGGCCGCTGATAATGCTGAAATCGCAGACAATGCTTACCGTCCCACTCGGATTGGCAACGCTTTATGCAGATCCGTGGAATCTTCAGTATGGTGTGCTGATGGCAGGATCACTGATCTCGACCATACCTATAATCATCATCTTCATATGTGCCCAGGATCAGTTCATAAACGGACTTACGGCAGGATCCGTGAAGGGCTAGGAGGACTATATGCTTAAGCAGATAATGACTGCACCGGGGACGATTGAGTTCGAGGAAGTCCCGGTTCCGGAGATAAAGGACAATGAAGTACTTGTCAGAATAAAGAGGATAGGGATCTGCGGGTCTGATATCCATGTGTATCATGGGAAGCACCCGTTCACAAAGTATCCGATAACACAGGGACATGAAGTATCTGGCCAGATTGCAGCGCTTGGCGCATCTGTACAGGGTCTTCATGTCGGGCAGAAGGTTACGATTGAGCCCCAGGTTGTATGCGGCAGATGCTATCCATGCAGGCATGGTAAGTACAACCTCTGCGAAGAGCTCAAGGTCATGGGATTCCAGACAACGGGGACTGCCAGTGAATTCTTCGCGGTAAGCGCCGAGAAGATCACGCCTCTTCCGGATACAATGACCTATGATCAGGGGGCAATGATCGAGCCTTTGGCAGTGACTGTTCATGCTGCGAGAAGATTCCCTGATATCGAAGGCTCTTCTGTCGCTATCCTTGGCTGTGGACCGATCGGTATTCTTCTCATGCAGACCTGCAAGGCCCTTGGTGCCAGATCTGTCATGATAACAGATGTCTCTGAAGGGAGGCTTGCCCTGGCAAGGAAGTGCGGCGCGGATTTCGCTGTCAATACTGCTGATGTGGATTTCGGGGATGCCATGATAGAGGCCTTTGGCCCTGATAAGGCAGATGTGATCTATGACTGTGCCGGCAATGATACAACGATGGGGCAGGCGATAAAGTATGCAAGGAAAGGCAGTACGATCATCCTTGTCGCGGTCTATGCAGGTATGGCGAATGTGGATCTTGCCGTTCTCAATGACCATGAGCTGGATCTGAATACCACAATGATGTACCGCCACGAGGATTATGTGACTGCGATAAAGCTCGTGGAGGAGGGACGCGTCAGGCTGGAGCCTCTGATGTCGAAGCATTTTGCCTTCCAGGACTATCTGGATGCATACAGGTATATCGATGCAAACAGGGAAGCAACAATGAAGGTTATCATTGATGTGGATCCGGATGACTGATGTGATTCTCTCAAAGCAGGATTGTTTTTGGATCGGGAGGTAATGATGTTCGAGGCTGTGGCGCTTGGCGAATGCCTTATAGATTTCACTCCTAGCGGGGTGAGCAGTTCGGGAGTTCCCCTTTATTCACAGAATCCGGGGGGCGCTCCTGCGAATGTGCTGGCAATGCTTTCAAAGCTTGGTATGCATACGGCTTTTATCGGCAAGGTCGGGAATGATTCTTTCGGTTCATTCCTCAAGGAAAAGCTGGAGGGAGCAGGGATTTGCTGCAGAGGGCTCTCTCTTGATTCCCGGTATCTGACATCGCTTGCATTTGTCACTCTGGATGCATCTGGAGACAGATCCTTTCTGTTCTACAGGGATCATGGTGCGGATATCATGCTGGAAGAGCCAGATATTGATAGATCCATATTGGATGAGGCGGGGATTTTCCATTTCGGTTCGGTTTCGATGACTGCTGATCCATGCAGGACTGCAACGATAAAAGCCGCAGAGTATGCCCGGAGACAGGGGAGCGTTATCAGTTTCGATCCTAACTATCGGCCGTTCCTATGGGATAGCCCCGAGACTGCCGTGAATGCGATCCTGTCAGTTCTTCCTCTGTGCCATATAGTGAAAGTGGCCGAGGAGGAGATGTATCTCATGACAGGGGAGCATGATCTTGAGAAAGGGTCTTCCATTATCGCATCCTATGGTCCTCGGATCGTGGTGGTCACGCTTGGAGCTTATGGGGCATTTGTGAGAGCTGGCGGCTATACAGCATCATTCCCGGCATTTGATGTCCGGACAATTGATACGACAGGAGCGGGGGATGCTTTCTATGGGGCGTTCCTTTCAAGAATCATCGCATCCGGATACTGCAGGCCTGAGAAGCTTGGGGAAATCCCTGATGGCTGTATCGCTGATGCAATGATATTCGCGAATGCTGCAGGAAGTCTTGCGACAACAGCTTATGGGGCTATTCCCTCATATCCCTCGTTTGAGGAGATAGGAGAATGCATGCGCAATGTGAAACCGTTAGGAGGAATACAATGAATATTTCCAATGAGACATTGCAATCATTGAAAGACAAAGGGATAAAGATACCGGAGTATGATAGGAAGTCATTGAAGCCTTCAATCGTTCATATCGGGCTTGGGCATTTCCATCGTTCCCATTTCCTTACATACATGGATGAACTGCTCAGGAATGGAGATTACGATGGAGGGGTTTTCGAGGTTGATATCATTCCTTCCAGGAAAGAGTTCATTGATTCTCTTAGAAAACAGGATTATCTGTACAGTGTGCTGTCGATCGCGCCCGATGGAAAGGAAGAGCTCCGCATCAATGGCCCGATAGTCGGTTATGCAAACCATGCGGAGGATCCGGAATCGGTCATGGTCCGTCTCTCATCCCCGGAGACAACGCTTATTACGCTTACCATCACGGAAAAGGGATATTGCTATCGTGATGATATTGGGAGCATAGACTGGGATAATGCGGATATCAGGCACGATATAGAGACATCCGATCCGCCGCGGACGGCAATAGGATGTCTGGCTGAGGCTCTCAGCATAAGATGCAGGAAGAATCTTCCTGTCACGATCATGAGCTGCGATAACGTTCCCGAGAACGGAAAGATGCTCAGATCCTGCATGCTTCAGTTCTGCCGGAAGAAGTATCCTGAAATCGCCGGATGGGTGGAAAGCAGTGTTGCTTTTCCCTGCACTATGGTAGATAGGATCACTCCTGGAACGAGTGCAGAGGACATTTTGAAGCTTAAGACAGAGTACGGCCTTGATGATGAGTGCCCTGTGCATTCCGAAAGCTTCATGCAGTGGGTGATCGAGGATAATCATTGTACGCCTGTTCCGGATTTCTCAAAGGCAGGAGCCCTGATTGCTGATGATGTGAAACCATATGAGCTTATGAAGATCAGGCTTCTGAACGGATCCCATTCTGCTCTCTCTTATCCTGCTTATATGATGGGTCATAAGATGGTGCACGAGGCAGCTACCGATCCGGTAATAAGGAAATTCATCAGAGAACACTATATGGAGGAGATTGCGGCAACCCTTCCTCCTGTGCCTGGCGTTGATATCTCTGAATACAAGGATGATCTTATCTTAAGATTCTCTAATCCTTATATTGCGGATACGATCCTGCGCCTTGCATCAGATGGATCGAAGAAGATCTCAAACGCTATTCTTCGTCCCTTGGAAGAAGGGGTAAGGCGTGGAATATGCATGGATCATGTCGTGCTTGCGCTTGCGCTCTGGAATTACTACTTCATTTTCCGCGATGATGAGGGGAATCCCATGCCGATTGATGACCCGAAAGGAAATGAGCTTGCTGCAGCTTCCACTGATCCCGCGCTCTTCCTGCGCATTGCTGGGCTTTCCGATGATGTGATAGCCAGCAGTTCAGTGGTTGGGAAGATCAGGGATCTCATCCAGGAATTCAGGGAAGGGGGTATTGGGAAGACGATTCAGGAAAGCTGCCGGTGAATAGTGAATGGAATGCGTCTGCATCCTTTGTCCCTGCATTGGATGTCAGATGCTTTTCTATCCCGATCATGGTAATGCCCTTTACATGATTGCCATTGATTCTATATAATGCCAAATCGTGCAGTTATCTGCAGCTCTCGCATAAAGCAGAGCAAGGATATCCATCTGGATGTTCCGGACTGTATCAGGTTCCGAAGAGCAATCTTCAGAATACTTCCTTTCCCCGGAGAGCCTGTTCATTCCTGGAAGCCTTATGGATTCGGTGAACCTTGTTCTGGATCCTCCTGGCTGGATCTGTGCGCCTCTTTTTGAGGAAGGAATATTCCTTGGAGAATAAACAGGAAGGTTGATTTATGAAGACTATTTTTGTTAAGCCTCAGTCCATCGAGAAGAAGTGGTATCTTATCGTTGCAGAGGGAAAGAACCTCGGCCGTGTAGCTGTTGCTGCGGCAAGGATCCTCAGAGGTAAGAATAAGGTTGAGTATGTACCGCACCAGGACATGGGCGACTACGTGATCATCATCAATGCAGCCAAGGCTAGCGTCACCGGCAACAAGATGGAAGATAAGATTTATTATCGCCACTCGATGTATCCAGGCGGACTTAAGGCTGAGTCTCTTGAGAAGATGCTCCAGAGAAAGCCGACTTATCCGATGGAGCATGCTATCAAGGGAATGCTTCCTCACGGAAGGCTTGGCAGAAAGCTCTTCACAAACGTGAAGATCTATGCTGGCGCAGAGCACCCGCACATGGCACAGCAGCCGATAGCTGTTGAGATTTAAGGAGAGGCGATATGGCTACAAAGAATGAAGGAAATAAGAATATCAATCTTGGCCACGGCGTAGGTCGCCGTAAGACTTCCGTCGCAAGAGTCTATCTCCGCGATGGAAACGGCAAGGTTACAATCAATGGAAAGGACATTGCTGTCTATTTTGTTGATGCTATCAATGCTGCGAAGGTCGTACAGCCTTTTGAAGTCACAGAGACTCAGGGCAAGTATGATCTTGTGATCACAGTCGCTGGCGGCGGTATCTGCGCTCAGGCAGAGGCATGCAGGCATGGACTTGCAAGAGCTCTTGTCAACTATGATGAGGCATATCGCCATGCACTTCATGAGGCTGGCTTCATGACCAGAGACCCAAGAATGGTCGAGAGAAAGAAGTATGGCCAGAAGGGTGCAAGAAGGCGCTTCCAGTTCTCAAAGAGATAAGGATTATTGCAATATTGCAGAGAAGGCTATCCGTCTTGGATGGCCTTTTTTAATTCTGAGCTCAATTAATCCATAAATTAATGTTTTTCTTCCTTGTGTTTAGTTTTTCACAAAATATTCACAGATAAAGATTGTTTTCATTGCAAGCTGATATTGCATGCATTATTTTATAATAAAGCATACTTAAAGCACTCTCAATGTGTGCATGACAGAAACGGAGGAAGAAATGAGTCAGATCTCTGCTGAAAGAAACGTAAAGCTTTTTACTCCAGGACCGGTTAATATTCCCGATCGTGTCCATGTTGCTGCACTTCTTGGCAGCTACCATCACCGTACAGCGGAGTTCTCTGCCGTACTTATGGATACTCTTGAGAAACTTGCTCCGCTTTTTGGGACTGCACAGCAGGTTATGCCTGTGCACACAACGGGACGCGGGGCTCTTGAGGGAGTATACCGTAATATATTCACTTCCGATGATCGTGTGCTTTGCTGTACAAACGGCAAGTTCGGAGAGATGGCTGCATCGACATTGAAGCGCTGTGGAATCCCTGTGAAGGAAATATTCCCGGGATGGGATACGCCTGTGGATCTTGAAGCGCTGGAGAAAGAGATTGTGGAGTATTCTGCTACAGGTCTTGTCGCGGTCTTCAATGATACATCAAACGGTATAGTGAATCCTATCGATAAGATGGGGGAACTTTCGAGAAAGCATGGGCTTCTGTTTGCAGTAGATGATGTCAGCGCTCTTGCATGTATGCCTTTCCATATGGATGAATGGAAAGTGGATGCGGTTGTAACAGCTTCCCAGAAAGGGCTTATGTCTCCTGTCGGAGTAAGCTTCGCAGCTCTCAGCGATAGGGCATGGAAGGCATGCGAGCTGAATCCTGTACGTGATTTCTACACGGATTTCATTGCGATCAGAAAGATACTTGCAGAGAAAGGAGAGACGCCGGGTTCTACGCCTGTGAGTCTTGTTATGTCAGTCCATGAGGCATTGAACATGATTTATGAGGAAGGGATTGAGAATGTCTTCCTGAGGCATAAAGCGATATCAGCTGGAACAAAGGCTGCAATGGAAGCGCTTGGTTTTTCATTGTATCCGCTTGAATGGGAGCAGCGGTCTGATTCCCTTACTGTTGCGAAAGTCCCTGCCGGAATATCCGCTAAAGCGCTTTCCAAGAAGATGGTTGCTGATTACAGGCTTAAGTTCGGCACGGGTCTTGGTGATATGGGAAATGAATATATCCGTATTGCCCACATGGGATACTGTTATGCAGAAGATATGCTTCAGTGTATTTCTGCTATTGAGTGCTGCCTAGATGAGATGGGAATATCGCATCCATTCGGAAAGGGAACCGAAGCATTCATAAACGCATATAAGAAGACCAAGAGTGAAGGAACAGCCTGATGGGGACAATCGTAGAGAAGATACTAAGCCGTAAGGCGGGGAAAGATGTCAGGGCTGGTGAGATCATAACGGCAGAGGTAGATGCGATTCTTACCAATGATGCTGCAGGTCCGCTCGCAATAGATTATTTCAGGAAGATGGGGGCTGGGAAGGTTGTCCATCCTGAGAGGATTGCAGCGATTGTTGATCACTATGTTCCGTGTCCCAACAGCCGTGTTGCCGGTCTTCATCAGATGCTCTACGATTTCTGTTCTGATAATGGCATCCGGCTATCTACGTCTGGAATTGCACATCAGGTGTTCGATGAGCTTGGATATGTCATTCCCGGCAGGCTTATCATTGGGAGTGATTCGCATACAACAACCCATGGATATGCAGGATGCATAGCAATCGGAGTAGGGGCTTCAGATACTGCCAGCGCGATGATAGATGGCGAACTATGGCTGAAGGTTCCCGAGACGATTCTTGTAGAGTTCAAAGGCAGTCTCAGAAGTGGTGTATATGGCAAGGATGTTGCTTTATATCTGCTTTCTGTTCTGGGTGCTGCCGGAGGCAATTATAAAGCAATCGAGTTTACTGGGGAGGGATTGTCTTCGCTTTCCATAGCAGATAGGAAGACAATATGCAATCTTGCAGCTGAATGCTCTGCAAAATGCGCTGTCTTCCCGGTCGACAGCATTGCAGAAGAGTATATCTCTTCCCGTGGATTATCTGCGGGGGAAGCCGTTTATCCCGATAAAGATGCTTCGTATCTGGAGAAACTCACAATAGATCTCGGATCAATTCCTCCGATGATATCAAAACCTGCAAGGTCTGATATCGCAGTTCCTGTGTCTGAATGTGCCGGTCTCAGGATCGATATGGCTGTTATAGGAACATGCACGAACGGGCGTATAGAGGATTTCATGGAAGTTGACAGGATACTTTGCGAGACGGAAGAGCCTTTCAGGAGCGAGACCCTTGTCATACCTGCATCGCAGGCAGTGCTTTCAGAGATGATGGAACGCGGGTATGCCCAGCGTCTTGTCGCCAAAGGCGCAATGCTCCTTCCCCCAGGGTGCGGTCCTTGCTGCGGAAGCAGTCCAGGGACTCCTCGTGATGGCATGAATGTCATCTCGACAGCGAACAGGAATTTCATAGGACGCATGGGGAATGTCAGATCGGATATATATCTTGCTTCTCCCGTAACTGTCGCTCGTGCAGCTTTGAAAGGAAGAATTCCAAGGGAGGATTGAGATGGCAGAGTACAGAGGTAAAGCACTTTGCTTCGGGGATAATATAAATACCGATTATATAATCGCTTCGAGAAGGAAGAAGGATACCATCAATCCTGATGAGCTGGTTAAGTACATCATGGAGGATATCCGTCCCGGATTCTCATCTCTGATTGAGCCTGGTGTAATGCTCGCTGCCGGTGAGAATTTCGGATGCGGCAGCGCCATGGAAGTCGCAGCCCAGATAGTCAAGGCCGCAGGAATAAGCATAATCATCGCAAAGTCCTTTGCCAGAAGCTATTACCGCAATGCTATCAATAATGGCGTAATGCCGCTTGAGATGGATACCTCGGATATACAGGAGGGGGATATCATTTCGGTTTCCACCAGCGATGATGGTATCCATGTAGTGAATGAAAGGACTGGCCGCCATTCAGTTCTTCCACCTTTTGCGGGAAAAGCAGGAGATATTCTGGCAGCTGGTGGCATCATCGAATATACGCAGAACAGATTTGCACAGGAGAAAAAAGGAGAGACTCAATGAAAGGAAAGGAAAAGGTAGATCGAACAAGCCTGAGAAAACAGCTTGAAGGCCCCGGTCTTAAAGTGATGATGGTCGTTGGAATAGCCTGGATGCTGTTCCAGCTTGCAGCTGCAAGCCAGATCATTATCATCACGCCGCATAAGCTTCGTATAGCGCATCTCGGCTTTGCGCTTGTGATGGTGTTTCTTGCAACCCCATTTACGAGGAAATCGAAGAACAGCCTCAGCATAATCGATATTTTCCTCGTAGCAGTCACAGCTGTGGTCTTCATAATGGCAATATACCGCTACAACATACTCATGCGTATGGCTGGGCGTTCTGAGACCATAGATGTTGTTCTCAGTGTATTGACGATACTGCTGATGTATGAAGGTGCTCGGAGAGTATCGAGCAGAGGTCTTATTGTCCTCTCCCTTATTGTATTCGCTTACATATTCCTCGGCCCATACATCCCAGGTGCTCTGCGTACTAACTATTTCTCTCTTCAGAGAATAATGAACCACATAGTGCTTGGCGGAGAAGGTATCTATGGCTTTGCTCTCGGAGTCAGTGCAGAGACTATTGTTGTCTTCGTTCTCTTCGGTGCAATGCTTCAGGAAGTCGGAATCGCAGACTACTTCTACGATCTGTCTAATACCCTTGCAGGCAATTCAAAGGGTGGTCCGGCTAAGGTTGCTGTTCTTTCTTCGAGCCTCATGGGAATGGTCAGCGGTGAAACGAGCGCAAACGTTGCAACCACAGGTGCATTCACTATTCCTCTTATGAAGAAGGTCGGATATGACAACAACTTTGCTGGCGCAGTTGAATGTGCTGCATCAGCTGGTGGTCAGATCCTGCCTCCTGTAATGGGCGCAACAGCATTCATGCTTGCCGATACTCTTGGCATTCCGTATGTTCTTCTTGCTCTTGCAGCAGTACTGCCTGCGATTCTCTACTATGTCAGTGTGTTCTTCACGGTCCATTTCCGTGCAGTGCGCAATGGGATTTCTGGCAGCGGTGTTGATAAGACTGCATGGAAGGATCTTGCTAAGCGTTCATATCTGATGCTTCCTCTTGTTCTTATCGTAGTATTCCTTGTATTGGGATATACCCCGACGTTCTCTGCATTCTGGGGCGGTATTGTCTCATCTGTGCTTCTTTCGTTCCTGAAAAAGGAAACAAGGATAACGCCGAAGAAGTTCCTGATGGTTCTCTACAGAGCATCCCGTACAGCAATGACGCTTGGTATCGCAACAGCTGTTGTCGGTATCATCGTCGGAACATTCTCGCTTACCGGAATCACGATGACGCTTGCCCGTCTTATCTTCAATCTGGCAGGAGGTATGATGTTCACTACGCTCCTTCTGACAGCGATTGTCGCAATAATACTCGGCATGGGACTTCCAACATCTGCAGCGTATGTTCTTGCCAGCATAAGTGCGGCTCCTGCACTTACAATGCTTGGTCTTGAGCTTCTTCCGGCACATCTCTTTGTCTTCTACTATGGCTGTATGTCAACAATCACGCCGCCTGTAGCAACTGGTGCGTATACAGCTGCAGGACTTTCAGGAGGCAATCCGAACAAGATCGGATTCCAGTCAATCAAACTGGCAATCGGAGGTTTTGTCGTACCGTTCATCTTCGTCTACAGCCAGGATCTGCTCCTGTCAGGCAGTTCGAATTTCGTTTTGTCATTCTTCACATTCGGCGTGACAGCATTCGGATTGGTATTCCTCGCTGCATTCTTTGAGAAGGCATTCTTTGAACCTGTTACTCTTCCTGTCAGACTTGCGCTTCTCTTTGTATCGGTGCTTCTGATCCTCCCGAATGTCCCTATTTCGATAGTCGGAACTGTTCTTGGTCTGGCTCTGATAGTCTGGATGTGGATCCAGTATAAGAA
>CALXKS010000029.1 GCA_944389015.1 uncultured Spirochaetaceae bacterium | reverse complement strand
CCGCCGTTCTGGCAAGGAAGGGCTGGAACGATAACTCGCTGGAAGATGGCCTTGACCTCATGGCGTTGGCTTACGGAGAACTCGGAAACGTCTTCTTCTCTTATCCTGGGCATAAGGATGACCGCTTTCCTGATGTTGAGGCTGCGGCGAGGTATTACAGGAGGGCTGCGGAATACGATGATATATCCTTCAATTACGATTTCAATATAAACGCAGGCAGGGCATATGCGGCACTTGGCCGCTATGAAGAGATGAAGGAGATGTTCAGCTCGGAGTTGGGGATCGGTGAAATCGGGGATGCCTGGTGCGGCCAGATGCATTATGTCGTAGGAGACATAAGCACTGCTATGAAATACTGGAAGGCATCATTGGGCGGATACTTCGGATGGGGCGAGTATTTCCTTGGAAGATACCAGTATTCTCATGGGGACAGCTACTCTGCCGTGAAGAACTGGGAGAAGGGTGCCGGGAAGGGTAACGTTGAATGCCATGCCGAGCTTGCCGCCATGGCCTTCGGGAAGAGGATCGATATGCAGCAGAACTGGGATATGCTCATGGACCTTTATAACGGAGGGGAATGCTTCGGAGTATTCAAATATATCTATCGGTATTGCAAGGATCCTGATTTCAGCTTCGATATGGATGAGATACAGCGGAAGATGCTAGCTGGAGAGGCCCTTGCCAAGGGAATGAGGATGTTTTGTCCTTACTGTGCCTCACTCTATCTCGATCAGTTCAAGGAGGATGGCAGTGCGGATATCGGAGCTGACAAGGCGATGAAGGCATGGGGCTTCGATTATAATTTCCTTGACTTCTCGTAGGACATTCGTCCGTGTCAGGTGAATGCCTTGTAAGCATATACCATGAATTCAATGACAGGTGTGCTATCCCTGATAGGCTTGATAAGGCAATCCCTATTCTGAGGAGGATGGTTGCTTCTTTTCAAGCCAGACATGGTGGAGACTGAGGCTTTTCTCTTATGTTCGATGATTGCGGAAGGATATATTTCTTCCTGCTTGCGGAGGATTTCCAAGCACACCGTTTTGAGAATACCTAGCTTATGCTGCAGTGCTATTGACTCCAGCCAGCGCATAGGCACCATTTGATTTGGCAGAACGGCAGGCGAGTAGGTTGAGGATGGATCAACAGTGGTCGATTTGGCCTCTTGCGGCTTATCGAACGGGTCAAAAAAATTAACTCTTTGTATTATTTAATATTAATAGCATCAAATGGGCACATCTCATGGCAGCAGTAGCAGTGGATGCATGCATTCTTCCTGATATGTATCATCCCATCTTTCAGCTCAAGTGCCTTTGCAGGGCAGATCTCTACGCACTTGAGACATCGCCTGCATCTCTCAGGATTGAACTCAGGGTATGGACGGGTGTCATGCTTTATTCCGAAAAAGGACATCAGGTTCGGCAGGAAGAGCGATCGTACGGTCGTTTTCCTTCCTTCTGGTATTCTTCTGAAATCGCTTATGACCAGCTGGTCAGGGGAGAGCAGGGGATAGCTGCATTCCGTGATGCTCTTATCTATTCTCTCCGCCTCTCTTATCAGCGGGACGCTCCCATACCCCATGATGATTGCCTCTGCCTTATCGAGTGCATAGCTATTCGCAGATCCCATAAGAAGCCCGATATGACGCTTTGTGCCATTGGCAGGTCCCGGGCCTTCCATTCCGTCTACTGCATCGATGAATGCATAGTCCGTATGTGATTCCTTATAGACAGCCATAAGAAACCTGGCAAAGGATTCGGGGGTCCTTGCCTTGAGGTGCATCGGGCTTTTATTCAGCCCTGGGATGAGACCGAACATGTTCTTCACGGCACCTGTCGCATACATCAGCTGATGTGTCTTGAATTTCGCTATTGATATAACGACATCCGAGGTGTCGATTATAGACGCCACGGGAAACCTGAAGCCATCCCTCTCATGCATCCTGGGATTGTTCCTGAAATCCGCGATCTCTGCTCCGATCTCAGCCGCTGCTTCAATCATGCCGGAAAGCTTAGGACGGAATGGCCCTGTCTGCATTCCCGGGGAGTCTCCTATGATTATCCTTCCAGCTCCCATTTCCCTTATGATCCTTCCTATCTCCTTCACGACAGCAGGGTGTGTCGTGATCGCTTTCTCAGGAATGTTGTCAGAGAGGATATTCGGTTTGAGAAGGACTGTCTTCCCTTTAACATCAGGGAAGTCCGTGTTTCTTATTATCTCTTTGATGGCATCGTGTATTATCGTGCTGTCATAGCTTCTGCAGTGTGTTATTGCGCATCCTGTCATAGCTTCTCCAGCAGAGCCGCATACATAGGCCCCCTGCCTCCGCTTCTGTCTGGAAGGACGATGCAGCCATGCTCCCGCGCTTCTCCGTATTCCAGCGATACCCTTATTTCCCTTACCTCATCAGGATGTTTCTTCATCAGCCGAGCGATTATGTCCTCATCCTCTCCTTTGTTTATCGAGCATGTTGAGTAGAGGACGATGCCGCCTTTTCTAAGCGCAAGCAGTGCGGATGAGAGCATAGAGAACTGCAGAGCCTGCAGCCTTTTCGGCCTGGATGGCGACCATATCGAAAGATGCTCAGGGCTATTGAGTACATGGCGCTCTGAAGAGCAGGGGGCATCAAGGAGGATCCTGTCATAAGCGTCCTTTTCATAAACGCCCCATTTCGATGCGTCATGGCCTGTTATCGTTATATTGCTTCTCCAGCTTTCAGGGAGCGATGACTCAAAGGCCTTCCTCATTCTTCCACGCCTCTCTGGGGAGCGGTCATTCGATACAAGGCTGCCGCTGCCATGGAGCCTGGAGGCGATGACGATGCTCTTCCCTCCAGGGGCCGCGCACATGTCGAGTACCGAAAGTCCTTCTTCAAGAGGAAGAAGCATTGCAGTCTCGATGCTTGTCCTGTCCATGAAGTAGGGCTCTTCGAGTCCTTCGATCGTTGACTTATCCTCCGTTTCTGAGAGCATCGCATCCTTCAGAGCATCCCACCGCTCTCCGTACTGCTCTCTGTAGAATCCATCGAAACTTTCCTTATGCATTTGTCATCAGTATTGTGGAAACGGATCCCGCAATCGCCCCAAGCACGAGGCCTGCCGTGACCTGCAGTCCGGAGTGTCCAACCATAGTCTTCAGATTCTGAGGGGAGAATGGGCCGTTCTTATGTATTTCAGAGAGAAGCTCCGACCACTGGTTCAGGAGCTCAGCCTGCTTTCCGGTCTCATAACGCACATTCGTCGCATCGCTCATCGTGATCAGGGAGAAGATGACAGCAAAAGCGAATAGCGGGCTGTCCAGTCCCTCTGTCATTGCAATCGATACTGTCATCGCAATCACAGCGGATGTATGGGAAGATGGCATGCCTCCTGTTGTGAGGATCAGCCGCCAATCCCAGCCTTTTCTGTTCACAAGATGGATTATCGGCTTGAGTATCTGGGCACTGACAAGGCCGATAACAGCTGACCACAGTACGACATTTCCGAAAAGCTCCTGCATAGACATAAGATTAACATCCTTATAGGAGGGTATCAAGAAGGGCTTCGAATGACGGGATCTCTTCGATTCCGCTTATGCTGAGGTCCTTCCCTCTGGGACCTCTTATCCTGATTACCTTCATGCACCCTGAATCAAGAGCTGCCCTGACTCCGGACTCGGAGTCTTCGAAGATAAGCACCTTCTCAGGTCTGATGCCTATGCTTTCTGCTGCTATCCTGAAGATGGTCCCATCGGGTTTTGATGGGATATCGCGGCGGCCCGCGATTATCCTGGAGAGAGGGAAGTATTCCTCAAGTCCGAAGAAGGGGATATACCAGTCCATGTTGATCTTAGGAGCAGATGACGCTATAGCCATCGGTACGCCTTCCTTCTTCAGGTATGACAGAACTTCTCTCGAGCCGGGGGATAGCTCCGGTCCGGCATTCATGCATATCTCCTTGTAGATTCTCTCCTTTTCGCCGCTCCAGTGATCTATTGTCCCGATATCGGCATCGGGAAGGAAGTACAGGACTGTCTCCTCATCGGTCCTGCCGTTCAGTGACGATAACTCATCATCGGAAAGCTCCCTTCCCCGTATCATGACAGCGGTTCTGTTCCATGCTTCCCTGTTCTCATCCTCATCCCAGTAGAGTGTTCCATTGAAGTCGAAGATGATGCCTTCCGCCCCTGAGAATGCCATGCTATTCCTCACTGATGCCTGAAAGTCTTCTCAGCGCCTTCACAAGAACCTGTGTGCCATCCTGCCCATGGCCTTCTGCGCTTACAGCTTTGTACAGCTCCCTTGTGAGGGCAAGAGATGGCAGGGAAAGCCCCATCTCATCAGCCTCAGAGAGCGCTATGGACATATCCTTGATGAAGTGGTCTACCATGAAACCCGGTGCGTAGTCTCCTCTGATCACCCTCGGAGCAAGGTTGTCAAGAGTCCAGCATCCAGCAGCTCCCTTGCTGATTGTTGACACAAGCTTCTCCGGATCCAGCCCGGCCCTTGCTCCATAGACGAGGGCTTCGGAAACACCTGCCATCGTGCCGGCTATAACAATCTGGTTCGCCATCTTAGTGTGCTGTCCGCTTCCTGCCTTTCCAAGGTGCACGATATTCTTCCCCATTACCGAGAAATAGGGGAGAAGGGCCTTGAATGTATCCTCGTCAGTTCCGCACATGATGGAGAGCGTGCCCTCCCTTGCGCCACGGTCCCCGCCAGAAACGGGTGCGTCTGCGAACGCTGCGCCTTTTTCCCGTAGCCTGGAATCTATCTTCTCTTCAAGCGATGGCTTCGTAGTGGTCATATCGCAGAAGATCTTCCCTTCCTCCGCAGCCTCCACCAGACCATCCTTCCCGAGATATACACTCTCAACATCCTTCGGATAGCCTACGATGGTGAAGATAACAGAGGCCTTCTCTGCTGCTTCCTTAGGCGTATCGCACCATATGGCGCCTTTCGCAACAAGATCATCGCCTTTTGACTTTGTCCTGTTGTAGATATAGAGCTCATAGCCTGCATCGATAAGCCTTGAGGCCATCGATCTTCCCATCACTCCCAGTCCGATGAATGCGGTTTTTCTGTCCATGCTTCAATTCTAAGTGGAAAAAGATGGAGTAGGCAATCGGAAACTTGGATATGATCATGAGAATCAATATGATATTGTCTCAGTAGGAATATAATGAATAAGATATATAAAACATATTATAATAAATATTTTTTATATTAAATTATATTGTATTCAGTATATAATCCAATATCTTTCTCATTGGAAGTCCTACAACGGTAGTCCAGTCTCCATCTATTCTTTCGACGAGTCTGTATCCGGTCTTCTGCAGCCTGTATCCGCCTGCGGCTCCCTGCCATTCCCCTGTCGCGATATATCCGGAGATATCCTCATTGGAAAGGGTTCTGAAGATCACTTTTGCAGTGTCTGCGATTATTACTGCATCCTTTCCTGGGAGCTTGACGCCTGCTGCTGATATCACAGTCTGCGTCCTGCCGGAAAGGGATCTCAGCATCATCCTTGCATCCTCTTCAGATGCGGGCTTGCCAAGAAGCCTTCCGTCGATAAGCACAAGCGTATCAGCTGCTATCGCGATGCTTCCGGCTTTATATGCCGCTGACTGGGTGTATGCCTGTATCTTCCCTCCTGCAATGCCTGAGACGATTCCGACAGGATCGCTTCCGTTCTTCTCCTCATCTGTCTGTGGAACGAATACCTCGACCTCCGATCCTCCTGCCTCAAGAAGCGCCTTCCTGTTCGGGGAAGAGGATGCGAGCACCAGATGCGGTACAGCTCGGGAGAATGCAAGCTGAAGGCTGTCAGGTTCAGTTATCCGTTCCATTCATCTCCTCCAGCTCAGTGGATTTCATGAGCCACTCATCCTCTTTCTCTGCGATTCTCCTCTCAAGCTCCTTTTTCGCATCCATAAGACTGCTGATCTTTGATGGAACGGAGTAATTCTCCGGCTTAGCTATATCCTCGTCGATTCCCGCCATCTCGCTGCTGAGGCTGTCCAGCTCTTCAGAGAGCCTTCCGACCTCTCTTTCAAGCGCTTTGATCCTGTTCCTTCTCTGCTTTGACTCTTCATGGGAGAGCGCTCCCTGGCTCTTTGCCTCAGGGGCCTTTTCCCTGTTTATCTGGAACCTTGCCTCCTTCTCCGCGATCTTATACTCGAAGTATTCATAGTCGCCATCGAAGAACTCCGGACCATCTTCCGAAAGATAGAGTATCCTTGTCGCAAGATTCCTGATGAAGTGCCTGTCATGGCTGACGAATATCACGGTGCCTCCATAGGCCTTTATCGCATCCAGAAGCATCTCCTTTGCGTTGATGTCAAGGTGGTTCGTAGGCTCATCGAGAAGCAGCAGATTCGAAGGATGGAGAAGGATCTTCAGAAGCTGAAGCCTGGATTTCTCTCCTCCTGAGAGCACTTCGACTTTTTTGAATACATCATCATCGGAGAAGAGGAATGAGCCCAGAAGATTCCTCACTCCTGGTATATCCTTGGTATCGGCTTCGCTCTCTGCTTCCTCAAGGACTGTATTGGATGGCGTGAGGTAGTTCTCCGTATCCTGTGCAAAATATGCCTTCTTCACACCAGCGCCATCCCTTATGATTCCTGTGTAATCCCCATCCTCTCCCGCAATCATCCTCAGAAGCGTTGACTTTCCAGCACCATTGCGGCCTGTGATCGCAAGCCTCTCTCCCTTCCTTACCAGGAATGAGAGTCCATTGTAGATGACATTGCTTCCATAAGCTTTGTGCAGATTCTCGACCGCAATAACGTCATTGCCGCTGTGAGGGGAGGGCGGGAAGGTGAATGAGAGCTTCTTCAGATGGGCCGGGATCTCGATTAAATCGATCTTGTCGAGTGCTTTGATCCTCGACTGCACCTGCTTTGATTTAGTGGCTTTGTATCTGAAGCGCTCTATGAACTCCTCGGTCTTCTCTATCTCCTCCTGCTGTCTTCTCGCTCTCTTCTCAAGCTCCTTTATCTCCTCTTCCCTGCGCTTGAGATACTCTGTGTAGTTGCCTGCATAGCGTGTGAGGTGACCGGAGAAGAGCTCATATACCTCGTTTACCATGTCATCGAGGAATCCCTGGTCATGAGAAACGACCATAAGGCCTCCGTCAAAGGCCCTGAGATACTCCTCAAGCCATATCATCGCCTCTATATCGAGATAGTTGGTGGGCTCATCGAGAAAGAGGAAGTCAGGATCTTCCACGAGGATCCTTGCAAGGGCGATCCTCATCTGGTAGCCACCGCTGAAGGTCCTTGCCCGTCTTTCAAGGTCATTCTCAGAGAAGCCGAGTCCGAAAAGGATGGCCCCGATCCTGCTTTTCCTTTCGTAGTAGCCTGATGATGAGAGTTCCTCATGGATCTCCGCGATTCTCTCTGCAGCCTTCAGAGCCCTGTCTCCGCCTTCCGATGTCTCATCCTCAAGGGCTTTCATCTCCTCGAGCATCGGGTCAAATCGCCTGTATCCCTCTTCTGCGGCCTCGTATACGGTACTGTCTGGAAGGACGATCCCGGACTGCGGCAGATAGGAGACCCTTGCATTCTTCGTAATCGAGAGCGATGCTGAATCTGCTTTGATATCCCGGGCTATGACTTTGAGAAGTGTGGACTTGCCGCAGCCGTTTGCCCCAGCCAGCGCGGCTCTGGTCTTCTCACTCATCGTGAACCCGACGTCCTTGAGTATTTCCCTGTCTCCGAAAGCCAGCGATACATTCTGAATCTGAAGTGTTCTCATTCTGTGACCCGTGCCCTTGAATTATGCATTCCTCAGAGGCTAGAATAAAATATCTTAAAACACATCATTCATCAAGGAGAGATAAAGTTGATCTGCCTTACGCTATCCTCACCGACGCTTGAGCTTTGCCTGGAAGAAATCAGAATGAACAGAGAGTGCATAGGAATGGCTGAGCTCAGGCTTGATCTCCTTGATGAGGATGAGGCGGAGAATGCGTTCAGATTCCCTTCTATGACAGATGTTCCTGTCATACTGACCTTACGCCGCAAATGCGATGGCGGAAGGTGCACGCTCTCTGAAAGGCAGCGCCGTGCTCTGCTCCTTAAGGCCCTTGATGGCGATTTCGCATATGTGGATATCGAGGAGGATGTCAAGAAGAGCGATGTCGAGGATAAGGCAAGGGAAAGGGGGGTGAAGATCATCCGGTCCTTCCATGACTTCTCCGGCATTCCTGATGATATCTATTCGAGGATATACCGTCTTGCAGAGCGCGGTGATGTCGCGAAAGCTGCTGTCACTCCACATTCGATTTCAGATCTTATGACGCTCTTCAGGGTTGCTGATGAGCTCAGGGATGTAGAGAAGATAATTGTCGGCATGGGGGACTGGGGAATGCCTCTGAGGATCCTGTACAGGAAGACGGGATCGATGCTCACTTTCGCCTCTTCAGGAAAGGAAGTCGCTCCAGGCCAGCTCTCTGCTGAGCGCCTCTCAAGGCTGTACAGGGCAGATAAGGTCGATGAGAGAACCGCGATCTATGGAATCATAGGGAATCCTGTTCTCCATACATCATCCCCTGAGATCCATAATCTAGGGTTCCAGGCTATCAACTACAATGCGATATATCTTCCATTCCTTGTGGACAATGTCCGCCATTTCTTCTCCCTTGCCGAGTATCTGAAGATGCGCGGATTCTCCGTTACCGTCCCATTCAAGACAGCGGTGCTGATGTATCTGGGGAACATAACGAGGGAAGTGAAGCAGATCGGCGCATGCAATACCGTTGTGCGTGTTCCTGGAATGTGGAAGGGCATCAATACCGACTACTACGGCTTCCTGCGTCCTATCCTGAAGGATATCGAATCAGGAAGGATAAAGAACTCGATCGTAATCGGTGCAGGAGGTGCATCCCAGGCAATCGTATGGGCTCTTAGGAACCGTGGCGTGAAGGTCACTATCCTCAATAGAACGCTCAGCCATGCCCAGGAGCTTGCTACGCTGAACTTCTGCGGCTATGACACTCTGCAGAATGCATCAAAGTATGAGGGCACGGTGGATCTCGTGGTGCAGACCACATCTGTCGGACTCTATCCTGACTTCGACCAGAATCCTGTGGAGGGCTTCCATTTCACAGGAAAGGAGATAGTCTACGATATAATCTACAAGCCCAGGATGACGAAGATCCTCAAAGAGGCGGAGAAGGCTGGGTGCACGCTCCATTTCGGGGAGGAGATGCTTCTGGAGCAGGGCAAGCTGCAGTTCGAGGCCTTCACAGGCTATCACTATCCTCAGGCTCTCCGTCCTTTATGATCGATCTTACTGAGAGCGGAAGCTCTGCTGCCTTCCATATCTTGGCTATATCGATATCAAGGCCATTGACGGTTACATGTCCCGGCTCTGCTGATTTCACGGCCCTGCCGATAATAACGCTCCCATCTGCTTTCTCTGCATAGAGCTTCGCATTCCGGCCCTCAATCGATGCGACAAGCCTTGCTTTTTCCTGGTAGTAAAGACCTAGGATCATATCCACATGGGGTATTTCTGTGTCAGGGCTGAGGATGAAGCCTGAATCGATCAGAGCCTCCATCAGCGCGCTATCAGTTTTATGGATCATATCAGATCGCAGTGCCGCATCGAATGGAACCGCCCTTTCCTCAGGGATCAGAGGGGATGCTGTCTCTTCAAGTGCAGGAGGCAGTGCTTTCTCCTTCAGTTCCCATCCCTCTGTCCGTCCGAGCATATCAAAGCCAGCGGTCCTGAGTATCTTCCTCCATTCCTCCTCAGTCTCCGGATTCATGAGAAAGACGTTTGACGATGGCTTTGCCAGGACATGGACCTGGAATGTGGGGAGCGCGTCCATCACCCTTGCATTCTTATCATCCGAGATGATCACCAGCGCTCTCATGCACCTGAGCGCACTGAAGGACCCGTACCATGATGATATCCTTCCTCCGATCATCTCCGGCAGTGCCTCCCTGGAGATTCTCTTCAGCTCTTTCATGATGTCCTTATCGGTCATCCCCATCGAGAATGCGGCTTTCGCAGATGTCCTTGTTATCGCCCATTGCTCCGAGACATCTGCCTTCAGAGGTTCTGCAAAGAGGAATACAGGAGACTTGAGCGTGCCGTCGGATGTGATGGTGAAGTCCGAAGAGATGACAGCATCCGATGCTGTGCTTCTCCCTGTATCATATGCGCTCACACGGCCATCCTGGATATATATTATGGAAAACCTGAGAAGCCATTCCATATCATCGGAAAGGTCGAAGCCTGTTATTGCCTCAATCCTTCTGAAGAGGTTGCCGATATCATCCTCGCTGTAATCCGAAAGATGCTCAATGAGCGCTATAGCCTTCGAAAGCTTCCTGTGGTTCTCCTCATCGAGCTCAGGATGGATCATATATGAAAGCTTGTCGTGAAGGGGAAGGGAGAAGAACCTGATAGCATTCTCCCTGTCCATGCTCAGCTTCCCCCCGTCATGGCGTATGAATCCCATTTCATCCAGCGCTTCAGCAGTCCTTACGGCAGCTGCGGAGAAGTCCTCTTTCGCAATCTGCGTAAAGCGTCCTGCTATAAGATCGGAGGAGAGATTCCTCGAATAGAGCGCATGATGCTCAGGAAGCTCTCCGGATGCGATGATTGACAGCATCATCGGGAAGAATGCCGAAGGGTAGGGCTTCCTGCTGCACTTCCTTCCGAAGAGAGGGTAGAACGAGACAGCCTTCATTCCTGTCTCCGTGACTTTCAGCGTTCCATCCTTCTTTCTCTCGATAAGCCCTCTGTCGCAAAGCGATGCCTCCTCCTCATCGGAGAGTGGGCAGCCTCCATCTGAGAGCACTATCGATGAAAGGAGCATTCCGTCCTCATCTGAGACCTGTGATGCTATTGCGTCCGAATTGGCCTTTATGAACTGCTTTCTGCGGTTTCCCTGGTCGCGGTAGAGAAAGAGACTATCCATATCAGTACCCTTTTTCGATTGTGTAGCTGTAGCCCTGTTCCGAGAGGAACTTCTGCCTGTTCTGGGCAAAGGTCTCCTCCTCTGTATACTCTGTGATGAGCGTATAGAAGTGGCTGTCATGATCCTTCGGCCTCAGGATCCGTCCAAGCCTCTGGGCCTCCTCCTGCCTTGAGCCGAATGTCCCTGATATCTGTATGGCCACCGATGCATCCGGAAGATCGATTGCGCTGTTCGCGACTTTGGAGACTATCAGCACATGGATCTCCTTCTTCCTGAATGCCTCGTACAGCTCCTCGCGTTTCCTGTTCGGTGTCGTTCCTGTGATTATAGGATAGCCGAATTCATTCCTGAAGAGCTCCAGCTGTGTCAAATACTGTCCGATGATCAGTATCGAATCATCTGGATGGGCCTCGATTATGCGCTTCGCAGCCTCGACCTTCGCAGGGTTCTCCGCTGCGATCCTGTACTTTGATCCCTTTGACGCAAGTGCGTATTTTATCTCATCTTCCTCTGAGAACTGCAGTCTTATCTCATGGCAGTACGCCGTAGCGATGTATCCGGATGAGGCAAGCTCTGACCATGGAGTGTCATAGCGCTTCGGTCCGACCAGTGAGAAGACCTCATCCTCCCTGCCATCCTCCCTGATGAGGGTTGCAGTAAGTCCCAGGCGGTGGATAGCCTGCAGTTCCGCTGTCACACGGAATACAGGGGCTGGAAGCATATGGACCTCGTCATAGATTATGAATCCCCATCCTCCTTCTTTGAAGAGGGAGAAGCGTGGATATGGGCCTTCCTTGTCCGGTCTCCATGTGACTATCTGGTATGTGCAGACCGTAACGGGCTTTATCTCCTTGCGCTCCCCGGAGTACTCCCCGACTTCATTCTCCGTCAGATATGTCCTTGTGATGAGCTCACGTATCCACTGGTGGACTGCTGTGACATTCGGGCAGAGTATCAGAGTGCGCTTCCCGAGCTTCGCCGCGGCAAGGATCCCGAGGATTGTCTTCCCCGATCCGCATGGAAGCACTACAGTTCCGAATCCCGATCCTGGTCCGCCATCCCCGAGGAATGCTCCGAGGGCATCCATCTGATACGGCCTGGGTGTGAATGTATCCCGGAGCCTTATCTCAAGAGGCATCCCGCCTGTGAGCGGAATCCTGTCATCCACAGGGAAGCCGAGCTTGATCATCAGTGCCTTGACAGTTCCTCTGTTCATCCTGTCAATCAGGAAGCTGCCATCCTCCCTTGGCGTCAGATACTTCACCAGGCTCTTCTCCGCTTTCAGCTGCAGCGAGAAGACAGGGCGCCTTACAGTAAGGAGAATGCTCTCCTCATCGTACTCTGTCATGATGAAGTCGCCATAGCGGGAGCACTGATCCTTTATGAAGAAAAGCACCCGTTCGTCGACATCGTAGCGCGACCATTTCCCAAGCCGTCTTATGATCTCATCGCCGGATATGCCCGATGAGACCGCATTCCATAGCGAAAGCTGCGAAAGGGCATATGTATGCACATGCTCAGGGCTCTTCACAAGATCCGAGAATGCAATTATATCGCTGCGGCAGGCCTGAGCATCCGGCGAGTGGACATCAAGCAGCATCGTCCTGTCGCTCTGTATTGTAAGCGGTTTATCCTGCATAGGCCCTCGCGATGCAGAGATGATCTGCAAGCACCAGCGCTGTCATTGCCTCAACAACAGGAACAGCGCGTATGGCAATGCATGGGTCATGACGTCCTCTGACTATGATCTCCGTATTCTCCATTGCCGCATTCACCGTCTTCTGCTCTATTGCGATCGATGGTGTGGGTTTGACTGCTATGCGCATGATGATATCATTCCCGTTTGAGATCCCTCCGAGGATGCCTCCTGCATTGTTCGAAAGGAACACAGGTCTGCCTTCCTCCATCCTCATCTGGTCATTGTTCTCCGACCCGCGTCTTGAAGCAGCTTCGAATCCGCTCCCGAATTCGATTCCCTTCACAGCTCCGATGGACATTATGGCTCCTGCGAGATCTGCATCAAGCTTTCCTGCCGCTGGCTCCCCGAGCCCTGCGACCATTCCTGTCACCCTGCATTCCACGATGCCGCCGACGCTGTCTGATTCCGACTGCGCTCTTCTTATCTCATCCTCCATCGCCCCATACTCTATGCATGATGGTGCGTAGAGAGGTGGCGGGAATGGCGGATTCCACTCATATCCGGAGGCTTTCGCCTTTCCGACTGCTACTACACCTGCTCCAACCGATATTCCCTCTTTCCTGAGAAGCAGCTCGCAGAGAGCCCCTCCGAATACGCGGCAGCTTGTCTCGCGACCGGATGAGCGTCCGCCGCCCCTTGGATCCCTTATCCCGTATTTCATCTGATAGGTATAGTCAGCATGCCCGGGACGGAACTTGTCAGCTATATCATCGTAGTCGGAAGAGTGCTGCGATGTGTTTCTGATGATGAATCCTATCGGGGCACCTGTGGTCATGCCATTATATACTCCCGAGAGAATCTCTACATCATCGCTTTCGCTGCGCTTTGTACCGAGAGAGGTGCTTCCTGGTCTCCTCCTTGCCATCCTGAAGCGGATGAAATCCATATCGATGGCAACGCCGGAAGGAAAGCCGTCAACAACACCTCCTAGAGCTTCTCCGTGGGACTCTCCGAATGTAGTCAGGCGTATCAGCCTGCCGAATGTATTGTCAGACATAGCCATGCTCCTTGAGCGCTGAGAGTATGCGCTTCGCTGTCTCTTCCTTATCCTGATAGGGCCCGAGATCGATCACAAGATCCGCTCCGGCTCTGTATTTCATATCCCGTTTCTGATAGAGGTCATGGAATGATCCTTCTGGATCATTGGCATCCAGGAACGGAGGTATCCCATCCCGGAGTATGACGGGAAGCATATCCTTCTCATTCCTCCGGAGATATATGATGCATCCGCTGTTCTTTATGTAGCTCATCAGATCGGAATTGTCAGAAGCACCTCCGCCAAGGGACATTATGAATGATTCCCTGCCCTCGGAGTAATGCTTCACAGCCTCATACTCCTTCTTCATGAAGGCTTCCTTCCCATATTTTCTGTAGTAGTCACGGACCGTAAGCCCATCAAGAAGGGGAAGCGCAAGATCATCTGCATCGACGGATTCCATGCCAAGCATTGCCGAGACAAGCTTAGCCATCCTCGTCTTTCCTGAATGCTTGATGCCAGCGAAGAATATCCTTGCCATAATAGAGCAATTCTATCAGAGGGCGGATGCGTTAATCAATGTCATCAGGTGTTCTGTATTCCGGAATGGATGGGACATCGTACTTGGAAGCGGCTCTCCGCATGCTCTTCCTGCGCTCCCTTCTTCCCTTTCTTCTCTCGTACTTCTCAAGGTATTCCGCTTCCTTCCTGTTCTTCTTGGAATCGCTCTCGAATCTGTTCTCATCTATCGTCTTCTTCAGAGCGTAATGGAAGACGACGATCATCATGTACCAGAGGAACGCGAGGATGAACGGGGAGAAATTGGAGAATGTGTATTCAAAGGAGGTTATTCCCGCTTCCCCGAGAGCAAGCAGCGTCGTAAGATTCTGGAAGAACATCAGCAGCGAAATGATGGCGGGAAACACCCAGTACAGCCCCTGCCGTGAGAATATGAAGCGGAGGGATGCCAGCAAAGCCATGAATGTGAGCATCAGAGCTGTTATCGGTATGATATATACAATCATCGCTGCCTCCTCCCGAATGATAGCATAATCCGAGGATATATGGTATCATCTGGTATGGTTTTACAGCATATCGATGACCCGCGCCTCAAGGTGCGGAGGCGTGAAAGGACAGAGGATATAAGGGGTCCTTACTATCGGGATACAACAGCTATCATCCATTCGTCTCCATTCCGCCGTCTCAAGCATAAGACACAGGTTTTCTTCGCACCTTCGAATGATCATATCTGCACGCGTATGGAGCATGTCCTGCATGTTGCATCGATTGCTTCTGCCATATGCCGTCCGCTTGGACTCGATACCGAGCTGGCTTGGGCAATAGGCCTTGGCCATGACCTGGGCCATACGCCATTCGGGCATGTAGGCGAGAGGATAATCTCGAAGATGTCGGAAGAGCGGGGGCTCGGGAAGTTCGAGCATGAGGTGAATTCCCTCCGTGTCGTCGATTTCCTTGCGGATAATGGAAAGGGGCTCAATCTCACATACGCAGTCCGCGATGGCATCGTATGCCATAACGGGGAGAGCATCAGAAAGAGGATAAAGCCTTCATATGCGATAAAGGATCTTGATGCCATAACAGAGAGGGAGGGGCTTCTGCCTTCCACTTATGAAGGGGCTGTCGTCCGCTTCTCCGATTCGATCGCATACCTTGGCCGCGACTGGGAGGATGCATACAGGCTCGGCATACTCAGGGGGCATGAGCTACCGGATATCGTGAAGGAGAGGCTCGGTACAACCAATGGCCAGATAATCAATACGCTCGTCTCGGATATCATAAAGGGAGCCAGCGAGGAAGAGGGCATAGGATTCTCCGAGGAGATATTCGAGGCGGTCGAGGTCTTCAGCGCATTCAATTATGAGTACATCTACCGTTCTGAGATCCTGAACGGCTACACAAGGTACTTCACAAGGCTTCTCCACCTCATTGCTGACTACCTCGAGGATCTCTACTCATCCTATGGTCTTGATGAGAAGGGTTATATTGCGGAGCACAATATGCTTGCAGCGGGGTTCTTCAGCCATATAAGCGAGATGTATCCAAAATACATCGCAAGGGAGGGAAGCGACAGTCGCATGATAATAGACTACATTGCCGGCATGACCGACAACTTCACCCTCGACTGCGCCAATGAGATCCTGAAGCCGGATCACCTCAATGATGAGATAGAGCAGAGCGTGACAGGCAGGTGGTTCGATGCCGTCAGACGCTAGGGCCTGTGTCCTGTGAGGCTTTCTATCTCCTCGATGAACTGGTCAAGGTCATCGAAGGCACGGTATACAGATGCGAATCTGACATAAGCGACAGGTGAGACGGGGTAGAGCTGCCTTAGCGTCTCCTCTCCGACCTCCTTGCTTGTGACTGTGTTCTTTGCCCCTGCCAGATCGTATATATTGTCCTCGATCCTCCTGAGGATTGCGTCGATCTCGCTCTGCGGTATGCTGAGCTTCTCTGTGCACTGCCTTATTCCACGCTCAACCTTCCCGATATCGAATGGCTGATGGCGTCCATCCTTCTTTATGACCATTATCGGTTTCTCTTCGATGCGCTCATAGCTCGTGAAGCGATGGCCGCACTCAAGGCACTTCCTGCGCCTTCTGATAGCAGTGCCCTCCTTGTTCGAGCGTGATTCAATCACCTTGTCATTGTCTTTTCCGCATCTAGGACAGATCATGGAATTGATGATACCACATATAGTAATACCGTGTTGAAAATGTTTTGTTAATATTATAACATGATGTTATAAAAATAACAGAATGGAGAATGATTTATGGCAGCCTCAATTGCAAGCTACGTGAAGACGATCATAGACAGAAGCCCCTTCATCTCTGACATGCTGATACAGGATATCGCATCCTATTCCAATCTTGCCCTTTCCATAAAGCCCAAGGTGGAGGCTCTTTACGGAGCACCTGTATCGGATTCTTCCATTGTCATGGCAATCAGGCGCTATGCCGAGGAACTCCGCTCAAAGCCTAAGAGGAGCCGCTCGGGAAGCATCGACTATGAAATCCAGATGAAGACAAACATCTATGATGTCAATCTGCGCCGCAACGATATGTTTGCAGGGAAGCTGCCAGAGATTTACTCATCTGTCCATCCTGAGAATGGTGATTTCATAAATGTGACAATCGGATCACATGAGATAACGCTCTCTGTTTCGGAGAATGCCCGAAGCAATGTTGACAGAATTCTTTCCGATTTTGAGATTGTTCATTCTTATACCGATCTTGTGGCTCTTACGATCCTTTTCCATGGTGACTATATCCAGACCCCTGGTATAACATATCTGGCTGTCAGAAAGCTTGCATGGGAGCATATAAATATCATCGAGATCGTTTCGACGATGAATGTGCTTACGTTCATTGTCTCCCGGGAAGACAGCCACAGAGCCTACCAGGCTTTGGAGGCATTCCTAGATGAAGAGCTGTAGGATCATAACCGGCGGAAAGGGAGAGGGTAAAAGCTCTTTGATAATGTCTAGAGCCTTATCCATTCCTAATTCGGTCGGATTTATCATGCCTGTTACTGACAATGGGTACGCTTTGTATGCTATAAGGACAAAAAAGACTCATCCTTTCATGACAGATAAGCCTTTATTTCCTGACAGGATAGGTAAATGGTTTTATGATCAGAACCTGTTTGATGCTGCGGTTGAGGAGCTTTCGGAGGTCTATGAAGGGAGTGTGTTCATCGATGAGGTTGGAAGACTGGAGCTGAGAGGAGGGGGTTATGCCCCTGTACTCAGGCTTCTCCGCTCCAGGGATGTCGATCTGACAATCACTGTCATGAGGGATTTCCTTGATGATGTCATCAGCACGTTTTTTCCAGGAGAGAAGGTCTTGGTGGAAGAGCTTTCCTGAGATATTCCCTTCCTTTCTCCGTTCCTGCATACACAGATCCATGGAAGGGCTTCTTTGAAAGCATCATGTCATCATAGACATATGGCATTCCATTGTAGTAGACAAGATCCATTCCGAACTTCCTTGCGACAGCATGGGATGATGCTGTATCCCATATGAAGCATGGAAGGAGCGCGCTTGCCTCGACAGAGGGGAAAAGGATGGGGGAGAGTATATGGAGGATCGTCGAGCCCAGTATCCTTATCTTCCCGTTGAACGAAGAGAAATCGAGATAGCGGTAGGCTTTGGATCCCGTAGTGACCTGCACGACATTGTCCTTGTCCCCGATCATCTTGAAAGGATTCCCGTTTATAAGGACTCCGCTTCCTGGATAGAGGGAAACGAAGAGCGATTCCTCCCCGACGCCGAACCTAGGGGCTGATATGAATGCTCCTACAGGATTTCTTTCAGAATCCAGTATCCCAAGAGAAACCGCGAATGCAGGCATGCCCTGTGAATAAACGTCTGTTCCATCGATCGGATCAAGGACAAATGTCCATTCAGCATCCCTGATCCCCTTAGAATCCTCTTCCTCGGATATGACAAGGGATGAAGGGAAAAGATCATGGATGAGCTTTGTCACGTTGCTGCTTATCGCGAGGTCTGTCTCGGTAAGTACAGACCCATCGGATTTGAATGAACGATGCACATGCTTCTGCATCTCTGATGCAAACTCTCCCGCCTTTCTTATTTCTTCTCCGATTATCCTAAGCTTGTCTTCATCAAGATCCATGGATTCATTCTATTTTCACACTCTCTTCGATGCAAGACTGGGACAGCGATGGCAGATGGAAATGAAGATATATTGATATCATAAGGTAATGAAATATGATAAATGCTTATGATTCTTATATCTAATACAGTATCGGATTATCTTTGGAATGCATTCATTCATATTTCGGATCTGCTGATTATGGTATTAGTACAAGATGATTTACGGTTGATAATGTATTGTAATAAATATCTTATGTTTATGAATCTGATGATTAAAATAGTATTACAAAATATATTCGATATTATTCTTGTATGATTATCTATAAATAACCTTATTGAATTTATAATATTTTCGAATAGATATAAGCTATTCAATGGGTTATATAGCATTGATTTCTATCGATTATTAAGTATATAAAAGTATCAATTCTTATAGATATGATTCATGTTTTCCTGGATGTTGTCCAATCAATATCAATTAAGATATCATTCCTGAAGTGGACCGGGCATTTCAGGATATTGTCACAGATTATATAAAGAAAAGCAGTGTATTCAGGGACTTCAAAGACGGCATCGGAAGGATCATAAAAGCCGATGGCCTTGATTACTATCCTCTCTCCCGCGCAGTCAGATTCATAGCAGGCAGAAGGCGGGGAAGGGTCTTTGTAATAACTTCGACAGAGGAGTTCGCGAAATCCCTGTCGACCGATCTCTCCGACTCCGATGATATCCCCGTTGTTATGATACCAAGTGACGGAAAGCAGCTCTATTCATCGTACTCCGCGTCATCTTCCGAGTATGAGCAGAAGAAGGCGCTTGATGCACTTTCAGATATGAAGAGCGGCATAGCAGTTGTCTCTTTGCGGGCTTTCGTCTCGCCGCTGCTCTCCCCTGAGTCGCTTGAGAGGTATACGCTGAAGCTTAAGCCTGGAGATCCGTTCGATCCGCAGAAGATAGGGGAGGATCTTATAGCGGCAGGATACTTCCGCTCTCCCTCATGCTATGAGGAAGGTTCATTCTCCATCCGCGGAGAGGTGATGGATATCTTTCCTTTCGCAGCGGAGGATCCGATAAGGATATATGCTGACTGGGACAGCATAGGACGCATTGCATCATTCGATCCTATGACGCAGAAGGCGGTGAAGGATTTCCCGAGGTTCTCGGTTCCGCTGATCTCCGGAAACACCAGTCCTCTTCTGTCGGATATATCTGCTTATATCCGTGAGAATGACTACTTCGTCCTCTCTGGCTTCGAGAGGCTTGAGACATCATGGAATGCGATGCAGAATGAGGCGAAGGCACGATTCAGGGAGGCATATAAGGAGAATCCTGATGCAGTGCTTCCCGATAAGCTGCTCTTCAGCTGGGATGATTTCGTGCATGGCCTTTCAGAAGGCTTCTTCATCTATGATATCTCTTCTCCTGAGTACTGCCATTTCTCGATAACGGCATCCAGATCCTACTTCGGCAATGTCACATACTTCAAGGAGGATCTCTCAGGGCTTCTGAAGAATGGGTGGAAAGTCTTTGTCGTAGCTCCTTCTGTTGTCCAGGAGGAGAGACTCCGGAGCGTTCTCCGTGACTATCCTGCTGATATAATCGTCGGGGATATCTCATCAGGGTTCCAGATTGAGGATGTCCCGATGCTTGCAGTCCTCGACTCTGAGATCTTCGGCCGCCGGAAATCGAAGTCGAAGAGCATCGTCGAGACTGTATCATCCCCTCTCGATTCCTTTGTCGAGCTTAAGGAAGGGGATTACGTAGTCCATGTGAACTACGGTATAGGCTCTTTTGTTAAGATCGAGCGTGTGAAGACGAGCCGCACGGAGCGTGACTATATAAAGATCCGCTATGCCGGCGATGACTTTCTCTATGTCCCTATAGAGCAGGCTGATCTTGTACAGAAGTATATAGGAAATGATGGGCGTCCTCCAAAGCTTGATTCCCTCGGCTCGCAGAGCTGGAACAGGAAGAAGGAGAAGGCTATAAGAAATGCCGCCGAGCTTGCCGCGGAGCTTGTGCATCTCTATGCTGCAAGGCAGGCTGTATCCGGCTATCCATTCGAGAAGGACAAGGACTGGCAGGTGCAGTTCGAGGCATCCTTTCCGTTCACTGAGACACCGGACCAGCTTAAGTGCATAGAGGATATAAAGAAGGATATGGAGTCCGACAGGGTCATGGACAGGCTTGTATGCGGCGATGTCGGATACGGTAAGACAGAGATCGCATTCCGTGCGGCATTCAAGGCTGTAATGAGCGGCAAGCAGGTTGCTTTCCTTGCTCCTACTGTCATACTTGCAGAGCAGCACTTCAACAACTTCAGGAAGCGTCTTGGATCATTTCCCGTAGTCCCTGGCATACTCTCCAGGTTTGTTCCTGCAAAGGATCAGAGGAAGACCCTGGCAGGAATAGCCGACGGTACTGTGGATATCCTCTTCGGTACTCACAAGATCCTGCAGAAGGATGTGAGATTCAAGGATCTCGGGCTTCTCATCGTCGATGAGGAGCAGCGCTTCGGTGTTAAGGACAAGGAGCGCATAAAGGCGATGAAGACTAATATCGATTCGCTGACGCTCTCCGCAACACCTATCCCGAGGACGCTCTATATGTCGCTTCTCAAGGTCAGGGACATGTCGCTGCTGACGACAGCCCCAAGGGAGAGGCAGCCTATCGAGACGGAGATAAGGCAGTTCGATCCTGCAGTGATCGGGGATGCGATAAGAAGGGAGCTGGACAGGGGCGGCCAGGTTTTCTATCTCCATAACAGGATCGATGATCTTGAGGATGTCTGCCAGATGATACGTTCCCAGGTGCGCTATGCGATTGTCGAGAGCGCCCATGGGCAGATGGAGGCAAAGGACCTTGAGGATATAATGCATAGATTCGTCTATGAGGGCATACAGGTGCTTGTCTCAACGACGATCATCGAGAATGGCATAGATATCCCGAATGTGAATACGATAATAATCGATCATGCAGACAGATTCGGGCTCTCGCAGCTCTATCAGCTGAGGGGCAGGGTAGGCAGATCCGACAGAAAGGCATACTGCTATCTTCTCTATGAGGACAGATCGGCGCTCAACGATGATGCGCTGCGCCGCCTTCGCGTGCTTTCGGAGAATACTGCGCTCGGCTCAGGTTTCAAGGTTGCGATGAAGGACATGGAGATACGCGGAGCAGGCAATATCCTTGGCCGTGAGCAGTCCGGGCATCTTGAGGCTGTGGGGCTCGATATGTACATGCGCCTTCTCGAAGAGGAGATAGACAGCCTGCATTCCCATTTCTAAACTAGGATTGGACCTTAACAAAATCGTATCTCAGCAGTAATTTCCTGCATAATCTGGAAATAATAGCTCGATCAGTTGTTGTCATTTCATTTGCAATAGTTTATAC
>CALXKS010000028.1 GCA_944389015.1 uncultured Spirochaetaceae bacterium | reverse complement strand
GGGGGCGATGGAATCGAGCTCAGCCTCCGTAGCCTCTGCATATGGACGGCTGTCAGGAAGGGTCTTCCTGAACTGCTGCGTCTTCTTCCTGCTGAAATATCCGAGCTTCTTATTGGCCATCACAAGGTAAAGGACTCCTCCGAAAACAGGGAGTATCGCTATAAGGAACATCCACACAAGCTTGTAAGAAGGATCCTCATTCCTCGTGAATATCGTAAATGACATCACGACCGAGAGCAGGGAGAAGAAGACATAGAAATAGAAGCTGTGCATGAACGATGCCCAGAAGACCAGATAGGCAAAGAGCATGAACTGGATCACGATTGCCAGCGCTGCCCAGAAAAGACGGGAAGTCAGAAGCTTCAGGAGCCTGCGCATCGTCTATCCCTCAGAGAGAACTCACAGCCACAGTAATCCTGCCTATAGAGTCCCAGCTCCTTTGAAAGCACTATGGACCTGCTGAAGCCATCTTTCTTCTTGAAATCCATCGGACAGAAGCCGGGAAGCCCCTCTCCTTCATGGAATATCTTCGCACTGTTCTTGAAACGTGAGACTGTAAGCGTCGTGGCAAAGTTCTCTATGCCAAGTTCCCTTGCCTTCTCTGCAGTCCGCTCAAGATTGAAACGGAAGCAGAGTGAGCATCGTTCCCCGTGCTCCTTATCATCCTCGTGTCCCCTCACAGCCTCGAGCCATCGATCATGATTCCATTCATCAAGCACCACATCAAGGCCATAGTGCTCTGCGGCAATAAGAAGATTCTCATAACGCTTAATGAACTCCTCATGAGGGAATATGTTGCTATCGGAAAAGAAGAGCACCGGCTCATATCCCTCCTGGAGAAGCCGTTCGATGGAAGATGTTGCACATGGGCCGCAACAGACATGAAGAAGCAACTTTTTACCCATAAAGCAGTCTAATCATACGCTTCAATCCCTTCTCCATCAAGCTTTGCCATGATACCATCGCTCTATGAGAAAATACTCCGTGCTTCCAGGAGCAGCTGCCGTCATTGCAGCAGCTCTCGTATCATTCATTCCGGGCATGCCCAAGCTGGCATCTACCATTCTTCTTCTGATAGCAATCGTCTTCTGTGTCTACTGGACCAGGGGAAACATAATATACAGCAAAGCGATAAAGGCCCTGCGGGGAAAAGGAAAGGGAGAATCGGCAGAAGCGCTCTTCGAGAAGGCATTGAGGACAGGCATCCCTGATAATTACGTCATATTCGCCTCTTCGATCCTACTTGCGGGAAAGAGCAATGAGACTGCTGCGGAAGCGCTCCGCATCCTGGCTGAATCAAAGGATGACAGGACACGTGGCCAGGCCAAGTCCGTGCTCTCGATGCACTACTGGTTCTCAGGTGATCATGAGAAGGCAATAGAGCTTACAGAGAGCGCAATATATGAGGACGGACTTAAGGACAGGAATACATATACGAATATCTGCTGCTACGATCTCAATGAGGGGAAGACAGATAAATTCAGGAAGCTTGTCGGAGAGGTCCATGACAACTCCCCTGTATTCACGCACTTCAAAGCTGTCTCATACATGCTGGAAGGAAAATACAGAGAAGCGGGAGTGCTTCTTGCGAAGCTCTTCAATGAGTCCTCCCCTTCCTATGCCGATCCTTATATAAACTACGCTGTCGTGCATCTCCATTACGGCATGCTTGATAAAGCCAGGGAACTGACGGAAACCGCAGTCAAGGCAGAGGCTATGCCGGATCTTGCTGTATATGGGAAGGAATTCACAACAGCCTTCAGAGATGCCCTTGCAGATCCCTACGCCAGGATTCCATTCATGGAAGCAGTAAACAGGAATATAAAGGGAATAATCCTTGGGAAGCTCCCTTGCTGGGAGAATGCAGCAGAGCCCTTTGGGGGACCTATCGCCCCGGGATACCCTGAAGAACCGGATTTCTCCTCGGAGACAATCGCCAGGGAAGATGTATCAACAGCGATCACCGATGAGGATGAGGAGTGGATCAGACGCCACTGATTCACACTCTCAGGCTGAACATGAAGGAAGCAGCAAAGCTGTTCGCCCATGAATCATAGCCAAGACGCATCCTGAAAGGCATCTTCACCAGTCCTATCAGCGAGAATGACGTCTGGAATTCAACACCTGTCGATACGGAGAATGAAAGATCGCGCATAAGCATATCTGCATAGATGCCTATCTCCGTATCCTCTATTATGATGAACTCCCCGAACGTCGGCGAGACAGGGACATCGTATCCTGCATAGAGAGAGATTATCGATGCATGGTAGCGGGCTTCATCCACGCTGCCTGCCGCATGGTAATGATTATAGTAGTCCACATCCTTCCCTATATTCGGGCTCACATACCCATCAGAGAGGAAGAGCGGCACATAGCCCTGTCCGTCAATGGTGAATCTGGAGAAGATGGCAGCCTCTATGAAGAATGTCTCAGCAGGCGGAAGATAGAATCGTGATGAGAGGCGTATCTGGCCGTAGTGCCTCATATTCTCGAAAATGATCGAATCAGCGGAGAGAAGGTATCCAAGGCTCATGTCGATATCAAACCAGCTGATCTTCAGATTCCCATCAAGAATAGCGGAGATGATCAGAGCTGTGGACTGTGCATCGTGGCCTTTGAAGCTTGTCATGTATTCAAACCCCTGACGGAAGGCGACGCTGTAGAAATCCTTCCGCGCATCGATTATCCAGTCAAAGCCTTCCCTGAGATACATCTGCGGAATATACCACGGCTCATGGCAGAAATCAGCAGAGGCCTCAAACGAGAAACGGAGATTATCCAGAGGATAGAGCGACAGGAATCCCTCGATTGCAGGATATGCGCCAGCAGTCTCCGGGGTAGTTATATCAAAGGCACCTCCGATCCCAAGACCTGTCTCAAATCCCTTATCGCGGTAAGTGACTCCGAAGAGCAGATCGACGGAATCAGTAAGATACTTATGGGCAGTCCAGTCCTGATCGGACTCGAGGCTGAAGCCAAGGATGATGGAAGGAGCTGCAGCCTCAACCCTCTTGAAGTATGACAGGCTGCGGACTGTATCAGCGATCTTCTGCTCATACCCTTCCCTTCGGAGCTCCATGCTATCGCTGACACCAAGATGAACAAGACCAGCAAGTTCTTCGCTCTTCTCAGCAGCGCTTTCATATCCTATCACCGCCATCTGGGCAGCCTTGGCAAAATCCATGAATGAGAAATGCTCGACAGCGCATCTTATCCATATCAGATCATCATGTGCCTTGATATCCTCTGCAGCCTTCTGGTTCTTGCCAGCCTCGAAAGCGACATTGAGAACTGTGATCGGATTGCGGAGATTCAGGGTCGGGACATCATAGAATGTAGTAGAGAGAATCACCGTATCCGTATAATCATAGGCCGCATTGATTGGCGCAAGCGATACTACACCGCCATCAATGAGAAGATGACCTCTGTACTCAACAGGAGGAAAATACACAGGAAGCGCGAAAGAAGCGATCAGGACATCTGAGAAGTCTCCTTCAGTGATGCGTATCTCCCTTCTTGTAACCAGATCCTCGCAGACGACCATTATTGGAATCTCGAGATCCTCTAACTTGAGATCTGCACCGACAACGCTATCTACAAGGGTCTGGAATCCAGAGGGAAGAAGAAGGCCTCCTTCCAATGGCAGTGTGAATGAGAAATAGTCCGAGAGCTCACTTGCACCGAGGATGTCTATTATCTGATCTGGCTTGAGCCCAGCAGCATAGAGCATGCCTATTATCGAGCCCATTGAGTTGGATACTATGAAATCAGGGACTATGCCGTTCTCTTCCAGATATTCAAGCACGCCAAGGTGGGCAACAGCTCTAGCACTACCCCCTGTCAGGACGAGTCCTATCGGATCGCGTGCTCCCCTTGTCCTCTCCAGGATCCGCTCTCTGAATGCTTCATCGCCATATGTTATCGGAATATCCGAGACAAGCAGAGATGAAACAGAGGCATCTTCTGCGAATGCATTGGCAACAGTCATTATAACAACCACTAGGACTAAGAGCGCCTTCCTGAACATATGGATAGAGTAGCTTAAAAATTTTCTGTCAGCAACATCATAGCATCCTCTTTCAGCTTATCAGAAAGAACAGAAAGAAAATAAGATTTTTCATTTTTATACTTTTATTCTACTTAATAATCTGATATTTTATACATATGCTATTCAGATATGAAATCATCATACTCGACCAGAAAATGCACAGATACATTGAGGCTGCGGACAATGCAGAATCATTCGTCAAGGCATTATCCAGAGTATTCCAGATGAACATGTCGCTAGCGGACAGGATCCTGGCAATCTACTGCAGAAAGCCAAGATCCGGGGATTTCCAGTACATGGGATCATTCGATGGGATATCAAGCATATCATCAGGCAATTCAGCCTGCTGCCGCATACTCCGTCTGGCAAATGGAATGGATTACTATCTTACGGAGGAAGGGTTCAGAAGGTATCTGGCTGTGTGAACCTGAAGCTTCTGCATGCCTGCTTCATATTGCCATTCCGCATGTATCTATACTTGCAGGAAATACAGGAAGATCAGCTGCCGATAGCCGGGGTCGAACCGGCATGGATTTTACTCCGGCAGATTTTGAGTCTGCTGCGTCTACCAATTCCGCCATATCGGCAAGATAGAGCCATACTACATGGCTTTTCATAGGAAATCAAGCAATAGTGAGCATTGACTATGAATAGTGCCGCTCTAGTAAGGCTATTCTAATCTGATCAAATAGTGAAAACACGCTTTTTACAGCTCCGGAAAAGCATTGTAGGAATAGAGCATGGAAAACTGGATTGACTCGCACATCACGCTCCCGGAGCACGTGACATTATCGGAAGAGATGGAGAACTCCCTCTCGCACTTCATAGGATTCATCATATCGCTGATAGGTCTGCTATACGTAGCTGGATATCCCGGGCACAGCACTGCGATGGTTGTATTCGCAATCACCAATGCTGTAATGTTCGGAGCATCAGGATTGTATCACTATCTTCAGAAAGGGGTGCTGAAGAAGGCCCTCAGGATAGTAGATCACAGTGCAATATATCTTCTTATTGCAGGTTCATACACGCCCGTTCTGATGTATATCGACACTCCGGTGACAAGACTTTATACAGCCGCCATATGGATTGCTGCAGCTCTCGGCATCATACTTACCGTTGTGTTCTGGGACAGGTTCAGAATACTCCATGTCGCGCTCTATGCGGTGATGGGGTGGTCCATTGTATCGATATGGGACCAGGTTGTTCCTCTGCTTCCTGCGGGTCTCTTCAGAAGCATATTAGCAGGTGGTATAACATATACAGCCGGGATTGCGTTCTATGCGGCAAAACCCCTGAGGCACCATCACCTGATATGGCACATCGCGGTTTTCATCGGTTCTCTGATCTTCTTCATAGGATATTCATCATACATCCTTGCCTAATCCCCGCTCTGAGTGGAGACTAGGAAGGTATGAAGACAAATGCGATGAGAATCCTGGAAAGTCTGGGTATAAGCTACAGCATCCATACCTATGAAGTCGATGAGGATCATCTTGATGCGATCCATGCGGCTCATACAGCCGGACTTGACGCAGAGAGGGTCTATAAAACGATTGTAATGCGGAATACAGAGAGGGAGGTCTATGTTTTCTGCCTGCCTGCGGAGGCAGAGATCTCCCTGAAGAAAGCAAGAGCCCTGACAGGGAGCAGGGAGATAGATCTGATAAAGCAGAATGAGCTTCTTCCTCTTACCGGATACATAAGGGGAGGATGCTCTCCTCTCGGAATGAGAAAGCACTATCCTACATTCATTGAAGAGCTTGCTCAGCTCGAGGATACGATCTACGTAAGCGGTGGACAGCGGGGTATCCAGATAGAGATAGCACCGGAAGATCTGAAAAGAGCTGCCGGCGCTGTCTTCGCTGACTTCACCTGATGATGGTTACGAAGTCCTTCTTCCTGGGTGCAGCATCCTTCACGCTTTCCGGATAGCCGAGGATGCAGTGCCCTATTCCTCGGAGATTCCCCTCTATTCCCCATTCCTTCAGAAGGTCCTTGCCTTCTTCCGATTCAAACTCCTCATATGCTCTATGGATCCAGCAGGAGCCAAGGCCGATCGCATGGGCTGCATTCATGAGGTTTCCAAGAACAAGGCTCCCGTCCTCAACGCATGTGGGAATGCTTCTGTCGGCAAATACTATAACGACAGTAGGAGCTCCATAGAACGGATCTTTATCCGTCCCCATTATCCTTGCGTTCATTGCTGAGAGCCGGGCAATATCATCAGGATTCTGAAGCACTACCATCTTCGTGCTCTGACGTCCCATAGCGGAAGGGGCATACTCCCCTGCCTCCAGTACGGCATTGAGCTCATCATCGGTAATCTGCTCTTTCCTATAGCTTCTGCAGCTGCGTCTTTCCATCAACGATCTGATTATCTGATTGTCCATGTCTGGATTATACCATCGATGAAGGCAGAAAATAAGCCTCACCCTGGAACAGAATGAGGCATCTATCGGGCAGAGAGGATTTGAACCTCCGACCCCTTGGTCCCGAACCAAGTGCGCTAGCCCCTGCGCTACTACCCGCTATGAAAACAAAGTGAGTATACTTGCTTTGCCTATCCTTGTCCACACTCCTTCGCCGCATTTTCGGGGCTTTAATCTATTTTCTTTTATAGAAAAGATTACCAAAGGTATAGTCATACTTGACTATATTATGGTAGAACATAGTGGGTATTATCGTTTGTTGACGAAATAAGTAAATATTGTAAGAAATAAAGCACGATTCATGAGGTATTGAAATGGATAAGCACGCGTGGGACGAAATAGACCAGTACAGAGGAACACTTGTAAACGGCCAGTGGCCAACGATTCCAGAGCTTTTTGAGATGGCTGTCGACCGCTATAAGGACAATGTCTGCTTCTCTGTCTTTGAGCCGGACAGGAAAACGCTTACGTATCAGCAGGCGTATGACAAGATCATGCGCGGAGCAGGATATCTCATCAGCAAGGGAGTGCAGAAAGGCGATAGGGTCCTGCTCAACGGCAAGAACAGCCCTGACTGGGCAATCGCCTATTTCTCCATTCTCTTCGCAGGTGCGGTAATCGTTCCTATCGACAATCAGATGCATGCGGACAGATGCATGAGGCTTTCGGAGTTCGCAAAGGTCAGATTCGCAATCTGCGACTTCGATGTCCTTGAGAAGATGAAGAGCATCGGAGGCGAGTGGTATGATTCGCTTCTCGGAACAGCGATGCTCAAAGGCAAGGATGAGAACTATGCCAAGTTCGTTGATGTGGAAGGTCCTAAGCTTGAAAGCAAAGTTCCGGTAACAGAGAACGACTATGCGGCAATCCTCTTCACGTCAGGTACAACAGGAAATGAGAAGGGAGCAGTGCTTACGCACAGAAGCATCACTTCCAATGTCTATCAGGCTGCGAATGAGATAAAGAACCTCACAGATAAGGAGGTCTTCTATGCCCTCCTCCCTCTTCATCACAGCTACTGCTGCACAACAGTGCTCCTCGAGTCTGTGAAGTTCGGCTCTGAATGTCTTTTCGGCCATGGGATAATCGTATCCAGGATGATCGCTGACATGAAGATGGGAAAGGTGACCGTCTTCATGGGAATCCCGCTTCTCTACAACAAGGTCATTGCAGGTATCATGAAGCAGGTAAAGGCAAAGGGAGCATTCACCTATGGACTCGTGAAGACGCTCATGGGGATCAACGGATGGTGCAAGCAGCATTTCGGCAAGTCGCCATTCAAGGGATTCTTCAACAAGAAGATCGTATCACAGGTCGGTCTTGACCATTCAAAGCTCCTTATCTGCGGAGCCGGTCCTCTCTCCCCTGTTGTATTCAAGCAGTATCAGCAGCTTGGACTTGATTTCCTCCAGGGCTATGGTCTTACAGAGGCCTCTCCTGTAGTAACGCTCAACCCGCCAGAGCATTTCAAGGTCGAATCAATCGGCCATCCGCTTGCATTCATCGATATGATCATCGCTGACAAGGATGCAGACGGTGTCGGGGAAATCAGGATAAAGGGACCTAACAACTGTCTTGGATACCTCGATGACGAGGAGAATACAAAGGCACTCTTTGATGAGAACGGATACCTGAAGACAGGGGACCTCGGATACATGGACAGCGAGAACTATGTCTATCTCAAGGGAAGGAAGAAGAACATCATCGTCACAGAGGGCGGAAAGAATGTCTTCCCTGAGGAGATCGAGGATATGTTCCAGCTCTATCCGCAGGTCGAGCAGATACTCATCAGAGGTTTCCAGATAAAGAAGGATGTACCATCCGAATCGATCGAGGCCGTTATCTTCCCATCCCCTGACTACATGAAGGAAAAGGGACTGGATAAGGATGCGATGAAGGCAGAGATCGAAGGCATCATAAAAGAAGTCAATAAGGATCTTGTGGGATACAAGAAGATTGAGAAGCTTACTATCGTCGATGAGCCGATGGAGATGACAACGACGAAGAAGATCAAGAGAGCTACTGTCAGATAAGCACTCCCAGGCTCTTCATTGAAGGACAGGTTCGCCTGTCCTTTTTTCATCGAAGGGATTACACTTATAGTATGTCGACTTTAATCAGGAATGCAGAGATAATCCCGATGACAGAGCGGGATCGCCACTTCAGGGGAGATATCCTCATAGAGAATGGAAAGATCGCAGGTATCGGCAGCATAGACAGGATGGCCGATGAGACGATAGATGCATCAAAGATGCTTGCCCTGCCATCATTCGTGAATGCCCATACCCATAGCCCCATGGTCCTCATGCGGAATTACAAGGATACATGCGAGGAGCTTATGAGCTGGCTGTCAGAGATATTCCCCATCGAGGATAAGCTTCAGGATGATGATATCTACTGGGGATCGAAGCTTGCCATAGCAGAGCTCATACAGTCAGGATGCACAACATTCGCAGATATGTACTTCCAGTCATGGAATACTGCGAAGGCCGTCAGAGAGACCGGAGCAAGGGCTGTCCTCGGGCTGACGCTGTTCGGGGATGGAGAGGAGACGAAGAGACGCTTCAGGGAATTCGTACCGAGAATCGATGCGGAGATCGGAGACTGTGACAGAATCCGCCTTGATGCTGCGCCACATGCCATATATACCTGTACAGCAGAGACATACACCCTGGCTGCTGAATGGACAGCTGCGCATCCCGGGCATTATCTAAGCACACATCTTTCTGAGACAATGACCGAGGTCAATGACTCCCTAAGGGACAATAAGCTGAGACCTGCGGAATATCTCGATTCCCTGGGTATATTCTCTGTACCTTGCTATCTGGCGCACTGTGTGCATCTATCAGAGGGTGAGGCCGAGATGATAAGCAGACACAGCAGGGCTTCAATAGTCCATAACCCTGCCTCAAACATGAAACTTGCATCCGGCATTGCTCCGATAAGGAAGTACAGGGAACTTGGCATCAATGTAGCGCTTGGAACCGATGGGGCTTCTTCGAACAATAATCTGTCGATGATAAAGGATGTGAATCTGACTGCCCTTCTCTCAATCGTATCCAATATGACGCCATCAGCTGCGAAGCCATATGACATACTCGCAATGGCGACGATAAACGGAGCCAAGGCTCTTGGCCTTGAGGATCGCATCGGAACGCTTGAGGAAGGAAAGGATGCGGATATCCTTCTTATCAACACAGACGATGTGAACATGACGCCACTCAACGATCCACTGTCGGCAACCGTATTCGCAGCAGACAGAAAGAACATAGATACCGTATTCTGCAAAGGAGAGAAACTCCTTGAGCATGGGATACTGACTACAATAGATAAGGATGAGGCCATAGCCAGGACAAATGAGTGCTGGCAGGACATCCTGAGGAGATAACAATGGAAAGGTTTTTCTTTGATAAGGACATCGATGCAAAGGTCCTGGGACCGAAGAACAGGAGAAAGATACTGGCCCATGACAAGGATCTCATGGCATGCCATCTGTACTTCGATGAAGGCGGCGTAGGAGAGCCCCACAGACATCCGCATACGCAGATTGCCCTGATACTCTCAGGCAAGTTCGAGTTCACCCTTGAAGGCGATAGCACTACTCTTTCAGCAGGAGACTCTGTATACATTCCTTCAAATGCGCTCCATGGGCTTGTATGCCTTGAGAAAGGAGAGCTCGTGGATATCTTCACCCCGGAGCGTGAGGATTTCCTGGAGTAAGGCATGGATATCTTACTGACGATCAATGGAAAGGAATACGAAGCTGAGATATTCGATAGCGAGACGGGAAGGGCTTTCTCTGCCCTTCTCCCGCTGTCATTCGAGATGGAAGACGAGAACGGCAACGAAAAATGCCGCTATCTTTCAAAGAAGCTTCCTGTAAAGAGTGAAGCTATTGGCCGTATCAATGCAGGCGACATAATGCTCTTCGGCCCATCCTGCCTCGTCATCTTCTACGACTCATTCGAGACCTCTTACAGCTATACAAGGCTGGGAAGGATAAAGAATCCGGAGGATATAAAGCGGATAGCCGGAAGAAGGGATGCGGATGTATCCTTCAAAACCAAATGAAAATAATATGGGCAGCTTTCCAGCTGCCCTGCCATCACTCTGGGATAACCCTCATATAGCGTTTCTTGCCTGCTTTGAGCAGGAACTCTCCATGCTCATCCAGATCGCTCTCTGAGAGCATCGTCTTCGGGTCAGTGATCTTATTGCCATTGACCTCTGCTCCCCCCTGGGTGACAAGCCTTCTTGCATCACCGTTGGAAGCAGTAAGGCCGGACTTCGTATAGAGCTCCAGTATTCCGATGCCATTCGCAATTGAATCCTTCGGAATGCTTACGGAAGGAATACCCTCCCTATCAGCTGCAGCTCCGCCTCCGAAAAGCTTCTTTGCCGCACTCTCTGCCTTCTCAGCTTCCTCTTCTCCGTGGATTATCCTGGTGACCTCATATGCCAGCTTTGCCTTCGCATCATTGATGTTCCTCTTCGGATCCTCATACTCTGCGATCTCATCAAGGGACATGAATGTGAAGAGCTTCATGAAGCGCACAGCATCGGCATCAGCGACATTTCTCCAGTACTGATAGAAATCATATGGTGAATAGAGCTCAGGAGAAAGGAACACAGCACCCTTCTCGCTCTTTCCCATCTTCTTTCCGTCGGCTCTCATTATGAGATTGAATGTAAGGCCATAGCACTGCTCGCCTCCCATCCTCTGGATCAAATCTATTCCTGCAACGATATTTCCCCACTGATCAGCACCGCCGATCTGCAGGCGGCAGCCAGCAAGATCATTGAGCATCTTGTAGTCATAGGACTGCAGAAGCTGATAGTTGAACTCTATGAATGATAGTCCCCTCTCAAGGCGCTGCTTCACTCCTTCGAATGTAAGCATGCGGTTGACAGAGAAATAGACACCGACTTCACGCAGGAACTTTATATAGTTGAGATCGACAAGCCAGTCTGCATTGTTCATCATCCTGGCCTTGCCTGAGCCTGGGGCAGGATTGTCTGAGAAATCAACGATCTTCCCAAGCTGCTTCATGATATTCCCTACATTGGATTCTATCGCATCCTCTGAAAGAATCTTCCTCATCTCCGTCTTGCCCGATGGATCCCCGATAAGACCTGTTCCACCACCGACAAGCGCTATAGGATTGTTCCCAGCCTCCTGAAGATGGTGCATAGCGAAGAACGGAACGATATGGCCGACATGGAGCGAAGGTCCTGTCGGATCGACTCCGCAGTAGAATGTCACAGGCTCCCTGTCCATCAGATCCGAAAGACCATCGAAATCAGTGCAGTCCTTGACGAAACCTCTATCGATAAGTACCTGAAGCCCCTTATTCATCAGATTCCCCTCTGGTAGTTCTTCATAGCATCATGGATGAATGATGAGAGCTTATCAGCAGCAACGCGCTCCTGCTTCATCGAATCGCGGAAGCGGACAGTAACTGTATGGTCCTCAAGTGTCTGGTAATCGACAGTTACACAGTACGGAGTACCGATCTCATCCATTCTCCTGTATCTTCTACCGACAGCACCGCTCTGATCGTAGAACGTGAAGAAGTCAGAGCGGAGATCATGCTCAAGCTTCGTTGCATACTCTGCCAGTCCATCCTTCTTTACAAGCGGGAGAACGGCGACCTTGATCGGAGCAATAGCAGGATGGAAATGAAGAACCGTGCGGACATCACCCTCAGGTGTTGCTTCCTCATCATATGCATCGCAGAGGGCCATAAGCACATTCCTTGTGAGACCTGCGGATGTCTCTACGACATATGGTATATACCTCTCCTGCGTCTCTGGATCGAGGTATGTCAGATCCTTTCCTGAGAACTTCTCATGCTGAGTAAGATCATAGTCAGTTCTGGAATGGACGCCCTCGAGCTCCTGCCATCCCATCGGGAACAGGAACTGGATATCATAGGCATCCTTTGCATAGAATGCGAGTTCATCCGGACCATGCTGATGCCATCTCAGATGCTCTGGATGGATTCCCATCTTCTTGTAGAATTCCATCCTCTGCTCTCTCCAGTACGGGAACCACTCCTCATCTGTTCCCGGCTTGCAGAAGAACTGCATCTCCATCTGCTCGAACTCGCAGGAACGGAAGATGAAGTTCTTCGTGGTGATCTCATTGCGGAACGACTTTCCGACCTGTGCGATTCCGAATGGGAGCTTTACACGTGAGGACTGAAGGACATTCTTGAAGTTCACATAGATACCCTGTGCTGTCTCAGGCCTGAGATAGACAACAGATGCAGCATCAGCATTCGCTCCGATATGCGTCTGGAACATGAGGTTGAAGTTCCTGGGTTCGGTGAATGTTCCCTTGTTGCCACAGACAGGACATGGTGCATTAAGATCGATCTGATCAGCGCGGAAACGCGACTTGCAGACCTTGCAGTCTACCATGGGATCTGTGAAGTTCGAAACATGGCCGGAAGCTTCCCATACACGCGGATGCATGAGGATCGAGGCATCGAGGCCGACGATGTTATCATGCATCTGGATCATTTCCTTCCACCAGAAGTCCCTGATGTTGTTCTTGAGCTCAACGCCCATCGGACCATAGTCATAAGCTCCATTGAGACCACCATAGATCTCGCTTGACTGGAAGATAAAGCCACGGCGGCGGCATAGTGATACGATTTTATCCATTGTTGCTACTTCGGACATTTCAGTTCTCCTCAAATAAGCTGAGGCCACGCATCAGGCGCTTTTCTGCTTCATCGAGCCCCAGAAGTCTAATAGAATCAAAAAGCGGTAATGAAACCGTTGAATTCGTTATTGCTACGCGTATCGGCTGGAATACGCCATTCACCTTGATGCCGAGTTCTCCTGCAAGTGCAGAGAGCTTCTCTTCAATGCTAGCCTCTTCCTCTCCGCCCTTCAGACCTGAAAGGAGGATCTCAGATCCAGCCTTAAGAGCCTTATGGGTACTCTCCTCATCAGAGCCCTTTGCAATATATACGCTCTTATCCTCAACCGGCTTGTCCTCAAAGAGGAACGCAGTCAGAGGCACAACATCGGAGAGCACTTTCATCCTCTCCTTTACAGGAGGAACTATGAGGGATACAAGCTTCTTCTCGTCCTCTGTAAGCGGATCATGTACATATCCTGCCTTCTGGAGGTATGGAGTGATGAGCGATGAGAGGCGATCGTTATCGCAGGCTCTGATATACTGGCCATTGAACCAGTCAAGCTTCTTGTAATCGAATACAGCAGGAGCCTTATGGATTCCCTGAAGCGTGAAGCACTTCTCAAGGTCCTCCTTCGAGAAGAACTCAGTAGAACCATCGAGGGACCATCCTACGAGTGTGACATAGTTCATTATCGCCTCAGGCAGATAACCCTTCTCGCGGAAGTCACGGACAGCAGTTGACCCATGGCGCTTCGAAAGCTTCTGGCCATCTTTCCCCATGACCATCGGCAGATGGCAATACTGCGGGACATCCCATCCGAAGGCCTGATAGAGCAGCACATGCAGCGGTCCGGAAGGAATCCACTCCTGAGCTCTCATTATATGCGTGATATGCATCAGATGGTCATCAACGACATTGGCAAGATGATATGTCGGGAATCCATCGCTCTTGAGGAGTATGGGATCTGGAGAGATATCCCTGTTGCGCCTTGTTATATCGCCCATGAGGATATCATGGAATGTCGTCTTGCCTTCAGTAGGGACACGGAAGCGGATAACAGGCTTTATTCCCTGTGCCTCATACTCAGCACGCTCTGCCTCTGTGAGGTTCGCACAGTGTCTGTCATATCCCTGATACTCGCTCTTGGATTCAGCCTGTTCCTTCCTGACTCTCTCAAGACGCTCCGGAGAGCAGTAGCAGTAATATGCCTTTCCTTCGGCTACCAGCTGCTCGGCATACTTCTTGTAGATATCAAAGCGCTCCGACTGGATATACGGACCATAGGGACCGCCTACGACAGGACCCTCGTCCCACTTTATACCAAGCCATTCAAGAGTGCTGTAAAGATCCTCAAGAGATTCATCAGAGTACCTTTCCCTGTCAGTATCCTCAACACGGAGTATGAATTTACCCCCTGAAGCCTTTGCGAAGAAATAATTGAAGAGCGCAGTGCGCACACCCCCGATATGCTGAAGCCCTGTCGGGGACGGGGCATAACGAACGCGGACGTCCATGGTTTTCTCCTTGAATTGTCAGGTGTCTATAGTATTATTTTCCCTCTTGATTGGCAACCGAGAACCAGTCCAGGACAGCATTGACAGCTTCATCCTCCGCACTCTTGTTCTTATCGTAGAACATATAGTGCGTACAGCCTGGGACAGAGACATGCTTATTATGCCCTTTCCCTGTCCTGGCTATGTACTCGGATGACTGTTCTCCTATTATGGTATCAAGCGCACCGGAGACAGCGAGCGTATCGATAGAGAGGGAAGGAATCATCGTCCTTGTCTCCTTCATCAGCGATACAAGCTCATATATCTGCCTTGGGTAGAGCCATGACCAGTACTGGCTTCCGAGGTATTCATCATCGGCGGGGGCATTCTCATAGTACATCACGTACTCTGGATCATTGTGCCAGTCATTACGCTTCCTGCCGCAGAATCTGGAATAGAGAAACATGACAGGAATCGGCACTGGGGGTTTCTGCCCAGGATACGCGACAGCAGGACCTGCAAGGGCGAGCCTGTCACAGCCTGACTGGATAGCGGCAATCACAGCGATAGCTCCTCCCATCGAATGGCCAAGGATATAGAACGTACCGTACCTGCTTCTGAGATCCTTTGCTGCATTCACAGCTACGGCCACCCAGTCCTTGCGAGTGGTCTTTGCAAAATCCTCGCCTGTTGTTCCATGACCTGGAAGACGCGGGGCGTAGATATCGAAACCAAGGCCGTATAAATCCTCCGCGGGGCGGACAAGCTCCCCCGGATACCCTGTATAGCCATGGATCAGCAGGACCGCCGTATCGCTTCCTTCCTTATGCTGCAATGTAAATGAACGCCCTGCTCGGCAAGGCGCTTTCCTATCTTCATAGACCCCATCATACCACTTCATGGGAACTGTATATCTGTAGATGATCACCAGGATGCCTCCTGCAGAAGATTGAGAAGATCGATGCGGCTCCTCACCTCTGTCTTAGCGAAGATATTCGCTATATGATTGTTCACGGTATTGACCGATATATCAAGTTCCGAAGCGATCTCCTTGTTCGTAAGGCCCTTTTTTATAAGCCGGACGACATCGGCCTCCCTCTCTGTGATATGATACTTATCCATTGCTTTGGCAAAAGAGATCTCCTTGCTCTCAGGAGTTGCCTCACTCTTCTTCTCCGAGCGGGATATGGCTATGAACAGGAAGACAAGAATGGCAATGGTATAAGCCAGCGACACAATAGGGATTGAAAGCTCCCTGAACTGGCTGAACAGCATGGGAAGGATAATCACGGGCAGCATTGCCAGCGATATTATGACAAGTGTCTTGCACATAGTCCTTACGGACCTGTCCTCGATAGTATCCCTGACGCGCGACATGATCACGATGCAATAGGTTACGGAGATCATCCATATCACATACTGGAGTATCGAGAAAACCTGCATCGGTATGAATATCCAGGCAATCGAATCAGCGGCGTACAAAAGCGCGAATGCTATCGCAAGCGCTTTCTCATATCCTGCCATCGGCCTTGCGATTATCCAGGAGGCAAAGAACGGAAGCATGCCCAGTATGAATGCAGAATCAGCTACAAGGAGCAGTTCCCATACATAGTGGAGCACATACCGCGCAGTACCTGAGAATGCAAGATATGAATACTGATCGAGTGCGAATACGACAACCGCTCCAAGAAGCGTTGCTGTAAAGACAACGCAAGTGCGCGACCATGTATATCGCGCACTGCGGTTCCATACAATGGCAAGGGCCAGATCCATGCTGACGATTGCCAGTGCTATCAGACTGAGTAGAAGAGGGACTGCCTCCATTACTATCTTCTCACCTTCTGGTTATGCGACATATCCGCAGATCCGCAGATTGCCGTTATATCCTCATTGAGAAGAGGCATGG
>CALXKS010000027.1 GCA_944389015.1 uncultured Spirochaetaceae bacterium | reverse complement strand
CGCCAGAATATTGATTTACATCTTCACACTGCAGTAAAACTTTCAGGATCTTATAAAGTTTCCAAGGTGCGATATCTCTTATATTCCTAGGAAACATCCATATCCTTCGGGTATCAGGATCAAAGCTCAGCAGATTACTCATTTTCCACCTCCAAAGAGATATTGCATGGCACAAATGGATACTCGATGCCAGCGAATGTATTCAGCACAGCTTCAACAATAATCTGTGCCCCTTTACATGGAACTGCCATTCCGATCTGTTTACGAACCTGTTCTTTTTTCCCTTCAAACTTGAAATCATCTGGGAAGGTCTGCAACCTAGCACGTTCTCTATTGGTCAAAGCTCTTGGTTCTGACCAGTGGTAAATATGAGTTCCTCCTCCCCCTGAACCAGTTACAGTGTATGCAGGTCTATCTGGATCAAGTCTCTTATATATCTGACTTATTTTTGCGCCTTTGACTTTCAGTTGAAGATCTTCTGGAATATCGGCATTAAATGCATTTTGTCCCGGTTTTATATATTTTAGTCTTGCCACTACCTTTTCATTTTGAGCTGTCAGTTCATTATTAAATGCATCTGTTGGAATTGGTGGATTTTCGATTGCACTTTTACAAGTGATATCAACATCTTTATATGGCTCCGGAGAAGGTACTTTATATTCATATGGTAAATCATTTCTAATTCCTATAATGATGATACGATGTCTCATCTGTGGAACACCATATTCCTCAAACTTATAAAGATGCGGATATATTCTATATCCACAAGCACTAAGATCCTTGAGAATCAATTTCAAAGTATCTCCGCCATTATCACTTTGAAGCCCACCAACATTTTCTGCCAAAAACCACAATGGCTTATACAGTTTCAAAGCTTTAACACCATATGTATACAAAGGACCATATGTACCATTAAGCCCCTTCTTCTCTCCAACAATTGAGAAATCATTACAAGGAAAACCAAAGGCCAAAGCATCTATGGGGCCTAGTGATGACAGATCCAAAGTACGCACATCATGGCAAACCACGCTATCAGGATTTTCAGGACAGATATTTCTAGCATATGTCTGGCATGTTGCTTCATCAAAATCGTTTGCCCACGCATGAACAACTTTGTAACGAGAATCTGATATTCTGGCATGCATGGCGCCCCAGGCAAGTCCGCCAGGACCTGAAAACAATTCACCGAGCCTGAAAACTGTCCTAGGCTCAACTACATTCGACTTCAATCGGGAAATTAATCCCATCACTATTTCTTTATCAGAATCAGACAATGAGGCAATCTTGGAAACGAGCGTAGAAGAATCACCATATCCCATCACGGATAAAGCAAAGTCTGGACTCATACCATATAAATGCATCAAGTCACCCAATTCTTTCATATCTTTCCAAACTCCAGCATCAGAGTTTTTTTCCAATCTTGAAAGTCTTGAATCGGTTATACCAGTTTTCTCTGCCACATCTTTTAATGACAGGTGTTTCTGATTTCGTGCTTCTCTGAGGATGTTTCCATAATTTAGTGTCATGGCTTTCATTATATGAAGAACACGTATTTTTGCAATAAATCATTTGAATATTGCTGCAATATTGCAGCGAATATACTGATTTCAATGCTATGCTTGAATTGTTTCGATTTTATATTCCAACCAAAATATAAATCAAATTACAAGTTGTCATTTTCATGTTATTCTCTTGTAGTAAGAGGGTTAATGATCAAACGAAACTGGACAGAAGAGGAAGTTACACTGGCGCTTTGCCTTTACTATGAATTACCGACTTCGAAGCACGATAAAGCTACAAAAGAGGTACAGGAATTAGCTTCACTACTTGATAGAAGCGTTGGTTCTGTCGTCTTCAAACTAGGAAATCTGAAAGCTCTTGATTCCTGTACAGATGGAATAGGATTCACACATGGTGCAAATGTAGATAAGGTTGTCTGGAATAGGTATCTGAAAAATCCCGCATTGCTCTTTGAAGACAGAAATAGGATCCTAGCAAGCTACTTTGCTGGAGAAACTGGAGAACAGAAACCGTTATATGGCTTGAATGAAGCAGAAGAGATTAAACTTGAAAAAGAGCTTGATTTCAGCGAAGAAGACAGAACAAAACTGCAGAAATGGAGAGCAAATCAATGGGCATTCAGACTTTCGTTGCTGAAAGGTTATGACGAGCATTGCTGCATATCAGGAATAGGCACTAGAGATTTTCTGATAGCTTCCCATATCGTTCCATGGAGTGTCGATAAAGAAAACAGACTGAATCCGCAGAATGGGCTACTACTGAATGTTTTTCTGGATAAGGCTTTTGACAAGGGATATATAACTATCAGAAGCCGTGATTTCACCGTATGTATCTGTGACAAATTATCCGATCCAGAACTACAGAAGAGGCTAAAACCCCTCCAGAATTTGAAAATACATCTACCATCGAATACTGAACGATATCCTGGAAAGGAATTCCTTGAATATCACAACGATGTAATATTTCGCAGATAGCAAATCGAATTCCAAATGCACAAAACGTGCAACTAATTTTTATTCACCATAACATTCATGAATATCATTAGTTGCACGAATTTGGGTCAAATCGGGGTCAAACCGATTTTTAATTATATATATTATAAAGAATTACTATCGATTGACACTATTCCCATTCTATCGTTGCAGGCGGTTTGGAAGTAACATCATAGAGCACTCTGTTCACGCCTTTCACTTCATTGCAGATACGGAGAGCTGTCCGCTGCAGAACATCATAAGGCATATGATACCAGTCAGCTGTCATCGCATCCTCACTTGTTACTGCACGGAGAGTACAGACTTCTCTGTATGTTCTCTCATCCCCCTGCACTCCTACGCTCTTAACAGGAAGTAGATCCGCTAGCGCCTGCCAGATCTTGTCATACAAGCCTGCCTTGCGTATCTCTTCAATGAAGATCGCATCAATATCACGGAGGGTATCCAGACGCTCCTTTGTAACCTCACCTATGCACCTGACACCCAGTCCTGGACCAGGGAATGGATGGCGGTATACAAGCTCATCAGGAAGTCCGAGCTCCTTGCCAAGCTCCCTTACCTCATCCTTGAAGAGCTCCTTCAATGGCTCAAGAAGCTGCCATTTCAGATCTTCAGGAAGACCGCCTACATTGTGGTGGGATTTGATTGTCGATGAAGGACCTCCGGATGGGGATTTCGACTCTATGACATCAGGATACAGCGTTCCCTGCGCAAGGAATGATACATCTCCGCATTTCCTTGCCTCCCTGTAGAATGTATCTACAAAGAGCTTGCCGATTATCTTCCTCTTTGCCTCTGGCTCAGTAACACCTTTAAGTGCTTCAAGGAAGTCCTTCTCCGCATCTGCATACTGCAGTCTCATGTTGAATGTCTTTCCAAAGAGCTCGATTACAGACTCAGCTTCATTCTTCCTGAGCATCCCGTTATTGACGAATACACAAACAAGCTGGTCGCCTATTGCCTTATGGATCAGAGCCGCTGCAACAGATGAGTCAACACCGCCGGAAAGACCACAGAGAACGATCTTATCCCCGACTATCTTTCTGATCTCCTCAACAGCATCATCGACAAAAGACCCCATATTCCAGTCAGCTTCTGCCTTGCAGATATCAATGACGAAGCTGCGGATCATCTTCATGCCCTCAACGGAGTGCACAACCTCTGGATGGAACTGCACGCCATAGAACTTCCTCTCCCTGTCCTCTGCTACCGTAAATGGACAAGTTGGCGTAGACGCTGTCACACGGAAACCAGGAGCTAATGCGGAAACCGAATCGCCATGGCTCATCCAGACCTGGCTTTTATCCGAGATATCAGCAAGAAGCTCCGATGTTCTGTCTGATATATCGATATTCTGAAGCCCATACTCCTTCTTGCCCGAGGATGAGACATGGCCTCCAAGCACCTCTGTCATCACCTGCAATCCATAGCATATACCAAGCACAGGAATCCCGAGGGCGAATATATCCTTGTCAGGACGGGGAGAACCCTCTGCAGGAACAGAACAGGGACCGCCGGAGAAGATTATCCCTTTAGGAGCAATCTTCCTTACTTCCTCTGCACTGATGGTATAAGGGACTATCTGACTATATACCCCGCACTCTCTGACACGGCGTGCTATAAGCTGGCTGTACTGCGCACCGAAATCAAGAACGATAACCGAATCATGGTCGTTTATGGCCATAGGTGCCTCCTATTGAAAGCTTACACAAAACAGACAGAGCGATTCTACCACCTGAGATCATCAAGCGATCTATATGCCTTTCTGACTCCTGTATAAAGCAGAAGTCCGATTACTGCGCCTACTGCGCTCTGCGCTATATTCCCTGGTACTTCAAGAATAGCTTCAGAGAATACAGTCAGGCCGAAAAGCGTCGTAAGAAGAAGATAGCCGCCCGATACAATTACGACAGCAATGACTGCAGCCAATATCCTCATTGCTATAGAGCTGCTGTTCTTCCTGATGACCAGTCCCATCAGAAATGCTTCAATGCCATGGACGATGAATGAGATAACCGCCCACTGAGGGAATCCTCCGATAAGATCCGCAAATGCAGCTCCAAGTCCTCCGGCAATCAATCCAGTGAATGGACCGAAGGCATATGCAGCAAATGAAACAGCCGCATCGCAGAGTGAAATGTATCCTCCGATCGGAGAAGGTATTCTGATGATAAGCGTGAATACAGCAACAACAGCTGTCATTATGGCAACCAGACTGATTCTGAGTGCCGTCCTGTTCTTCTCTCCCATGCTCTACCTCACAAGCAATAAGCTGAGCGGAATAATAACACCAATGGCCCATTGTGTAAAATAGTGCTCAGGACGGGCAATATGCTGTTCTTTATGGCTTCTCCTCAGGCCGAATCCACGCTCTTCCAATGCTGATGCAGTGCAGGGAATCATTCTGATTGCAGAGACAGTAAGAGCTGTGATGGAAGGAATGATCGGATAGCCTCTTTTCCCTTCCTCAAGTCTTAGGGACATCGAGTCCCGGATCTCCGAGAAAAGATATCCTAGGTATGGTATGAAGCGGAGAATCATGGAGGCAGTCAGGGCGGCATTGTAGGGAAGATGGAATGCCCTGAGCCCCTTTATGATATCCTCATTCCTCTCTGTCAGAAGCAGAAGCATCAGCACACCGGAAATTCCTCCAAGCCTGGCTATTATCCTGAAAGTTGTCCACAATCCCTCTTCAGTCATTACAGGAATGCCATTCATTGTCCATATTGGATATCCTGAGCGTTCCTGCAGAGGTATGAACAGGATAAGGATAAGAAACAGCGGAAGAAGCCTTAGATAACAGCGGCACGTCTCCTTTATTCCCACAGATAGGAGCATGATTGCCATAGGAAGAAAGAACGCAATGGCAAATCCTGTCCATGATGACATCAGGAATATAACCGCAGAGAAAAGCAATGTGAAGATGATCTTCGGCCTGACATCAAAGCGATGATAGAAGGAAGTCCCATATATATAGCTACTTACATTCATGGATCATTCCCCCTTCAATCATCAGCTTTCTCCCGGGAAGCGCAGATGCAATTGACATATCATGGGTTATCACAAGGAGCCCTATCCCCTTGGAAGCATATGCCTGGAGGACAGAAGAAAAGCCATCAGAACTGAGAGCGTTGTCCATCTCATCCAGTATCGCGAACCTCCTGTCCAACAGGTAGAACACAGCAGCCTGAAGCATCTTAGCCCGGCCGTATGACAGCTCCTGCACATAGTCATCAGGATCAAGGGAGAAAAGATCCAGCGCTTTGGAAATATCAAAGGAAGAGGCTTTCGTGCTCTTTGCTTCATCCAGTACAGTCGGAAGAAAAAGCTCCTCATATGGATTCTGCATAAGATAAGCAACCCTGCTCCGTCTGTTCTTCAGAGCTATTGGATTCCCATCTATGGCAACAGTTCCTCCCTCCTCCTTCAGGAGTCCAGAGAGAACCCTGGAAAGAGAGCTCTTGCCGCTTCCATTCTCCCCGAGGAGAGTAAGACATTCCCCTTCATGCAGCTCAAAATGTGGAATGGTGACTGAAAATGATGAAAACTCAGATGAGCTTCTGTGTTCCCTCTTGATAACAAGGTCATCTGCAGTAAGCAATGATTGGCCTTCTTTCAGGTGAAGCAAAGGAAAAGAGAACAGCTGGGGAACATATGGCTCCAGCGAACCATCTTTTATCGATAATGTACAGGAGAATAGCCCCTCATACTCTTCAAGCATATGGCTGGCAAGCACTATGACTGTATGTTCCAGTCCTCTGATTGCCTCTCTAAGCTTTTTCCTCCAGTATGGAGAGAGCTCATCAAAAGCCTCATCGAGAATATATATTTCCGGATTGACAGCGAAGAGAACTGAAAGCATCAGCCGCCTTTTCTCACCACCGGAAAGCTCCGATGTGGATACTTTCCTGTACTTCTCAAGCCCAAATAGACCAAGGGCATAGGATATTCTCTTCTCTCTTTCCTCTTCATCAAGCCCGAGATTCTCCAGAGGGAATGATATCTCCTCCTCGACAGACGAGAAGAGCATCATCTCATCGGTATTCTGGCTTACCCTTCCGATAACCTTGATTCTCTCCGGGATATCCATCTGGAGAACATCCTGATCTTGAAAACGGAAGTGACCATGAAGATCTCCGCTGATATATTCAGGTATCGATCCTGTAAGGATACGTGCAAGAGTTGTCTTCCCGCTCTCCGGCGGAGAAAGCAGAAGGATGTGCTCTCCTCTCTCTGCCTTAAGAGCGAATGAGGAGAGAACATCCTTTCCATGGCTGTACTTGAATGTCAGCTCTATATCAATGTCTGCCATATGGGCCTGGAAGAGTCTTCAGTGTTTCCCTGATCTCATTCTCGACAACAGTATGGACACTCTTCAGTTCCTCAGGCGATAGCTCCGCTGTATCGATTGCCGGGAGAATCTTCACATAGACATGGACAATCCTGAGATTCTCAGCGCCTTCCATCGCGAAACGCGTATTGGCCATAGCGACAGGAACGATCTTGGCCTTTGCCTTGATTGCCATCTTGAATGCTCCGGCCTTCATCTCAGCCATCTCCCCTGTCTTGCTTCTTGTTCCCTCTGGGAAGATTCCCATCGGATAGCCTGACTCGATACGCTCAGCGCCCTGGATTATCGATTTGAAGCCCTCCCTGAGGCTCGAACGGTCTATCGGTATGCAATGGAGCGTCTTAAGCAGTCCATGGAGGACAGGAACCTTGAAAAGCTCCTTCTTCGCGACGATTCCGCACCACATGCCGCTTCCAAAAAGAACGGGGATATCGAGCATCGAAGAATGGTTAGGTACATAGCAGATCCTATCACCCCATCTGGGGATATTCTCCTTGCCCTCCACCTTGACGCGGACACCAAGGAAGAAGTATATCCAGCCGACCAGCCAGCCCAGGATGAAATGAGCAGCGGCATACGAGGCATTCTTAAGCTTAAGCACCCATAACAGTCCACTGACTATCATTGCGATGACTCCGAGGAGAACAAACATCGGAGCAATGAATACAATACCAATAATGAGACGAAGTTTTCCCATATTTCAGTCCTTGAATGAATACAATCTGTAGTATAGCCCATGCTTACTGATAAGCTCATCATGGGTTCCATGTTCTTTCACAGTGCCTTTATCGATCACGAATATGATATCGCTGTTCCTGATTGTAGACAGTCTATGGGCAATGACTATCGAAGTCCTGCCTTCTGCCAGTCTGTCGAATGCATCCTGGATGAGAGTCTCAGACTCAGTATCAAGCGAGCTTGTAGCCTCATCGAACACAAGAATCTTAGGATTCTTGAGGAAGACCCTGGCAATTGACAATCGCTGCTTCTGTCCGCCTGAAAGCCTTGTTCCTCTCTCTCCGACCTCGGTATTCAGTCCATCAGGAAGGGATGCTACAAAATCATAGAGATTGGCATCCCTTAATGCCTGCCACATCTCCTCATCGGTAGCGTCACTCCTGCCATATCTGAGATTCTCCTTTATCGAGGCATCAAAAAGAAAGACGTTCTGCTGAACGAAGCCTATTGAATCATGAAGCGACTTCTGGCTCACTGTGTCGATATCCACACCATCAATTGTGATTGTCCCGCCCTGACGCTCATAAAAGCGTGCAAGAAGCGATACGATCGTAGACTTGCCTGCTCCGGACTCCCCGACAAGAGCGGCCTTTATTCCTCCTGGGATGTGCATTGTAAGATCAGGGATGACAATCTCCCTATCATCGGCTTCATACGAGAATGATACATGGCAGAAATCCACAGTGCCTTCTGTTACTGAGAGATCTGCGGCATCGGGACTGTCCTCAATCTGTGGCTTTATATCCAGAATCTCCGCAAAACGCTCAAATGATGCCATTCCCTGCGTGAACTGCTCCGTGAAGTTTATGAGCCTGTCAATCGGAGGAAGCACAACGGAGACATAGAGAACGAATGTCACAAGATCATAGACAGCTGCCTGACCTGCCGCAATAAGCAAAATGCCCCCTGCTATTGTCGTGAAGTAGTAGAAATCCCTCATGAAGGACATCCCTGTCTGATAGTTGGCCATTGTGCTGTACATGCTCTCACGGCTTTCCTTGAGACGGGTATTGGAGACTCCGAATTTCTTCTCCTGGAACTTCTCCTGGGAGTAGGATTTAACCTCGCGGATTCCCTGTATCGAGTTCTCGGCAGCGACATTCACATCGGCGATGGTCTTCCTGATGGCTCTGTTCTTCTCCTTCAGCTTCCTGTTGTAATGGATACCGTATATGAGCATCACAGGAAGCGGGATAAGGGATACAAGCGACAGCTGCCATGAGAATGAGAACATGAAGCTGTATGCTGCGATGATGGTAACAATCGATATAAGGAAGTCCTCAGGACCATGATGGGCGACTTCTGCGATATTGAAAAGATCATTTGTGATCCTGCTCATTATCGTTCCGGTCTTTGTTTTATCGAAATAGGAGAAGGAGAGCGTCTGCAGATGGGAAAAGAGCTCCTTCCTCATCTGATTCTCCATCCTTACCCCCAGATAATGGCCCCAGCGTATTCTGATATATGTGGCAACTGCCTGCAGAATATAGATAAGAAGGACACAGGAAAGCATCCACACCATCATATCCCAGTTGCCCTCCGGAAGTGCTGTATAAAGCACATCCCGGACAAGAGCCGGTGCAATAACAGAAAGTATGGACGCAAGGACTGCTACCGTCATATCAAGGGCAAACAGTCCTTTGTAGTACCGGTAATACGATATGAAGCGGCGAAGCATCACTTCCCTCTCAGCTTTGCCATAACCCGGGCAAGGAAACCCTTCTTGACTTCGGTCTTCACAGTCTCTGGAACCTTCTTCTCTGCCTTTGCCGATGGAACCGATGGCTTCGGCTGAGGCTGAGGCTTCCGCTGCGGAACCTTTCCAGAAGCCTGCTTCTGAGGTCCTTTCCTGGACTTTGTCTTCTGGGATGACTTCCCGGCTCCGTTCTCAGAAGAACCGAACTCCTTCTTATAGTAAGCCATACGCTCCTCGAGGGACATCGTCGAAAGCTTACTGTAATCGCTCTCGGATTTCTCTGCTTTCTTCTTCATAGGCGCAGCTTTCTTCTTTCCCTGCGGTTTTCTCTGCTGCTGTCTTGAATCCTGGCGGCCCTTACCTGATGAATATCCATGCCTTTCATCATCCCTTGGCCTTCTGCTATGATAATGATAGCCTGCACTCTTGTCCTCTACGCTCTCAAGTCCCGCTTCATCAGGCCAGATCACAGGGATCTTCATCTGTATGTATGTCTCAATCGGTTCCAGACCGTAGATGTACTCCTCACAGGCCAGTGTTATAGCCTTTCCTGACTTCCCCGCCCTTGCAGTACGTCCGATACGATGGACATAGTTCTCATAGTCCTCCGGGATATCGTAATTGACCACAAGCTCAAGATCATCGATCTGAAGACCTCTTGCAGCAACATCTGTCGCAACAAGGACAGGAAGCTTCCCTTCCTTCATCCTGTCGATTGTCTTCAGCCTCTTCGACTGAGGCATATCCCCCATAAGATATTCGGCTTTATAGCCATTCATCTGGAGTCTCTTCGCGACCTCTACTGCCATATCCTTCGTATTCGTGAAAATAAGACAGGAAGCAGGGCTGAGCTTCTTGAATATAGAGAGAAGAAGCGGGAACTTCTCATCCTTAGTAACATGGAAGAGCTCCTGCGTGATGTTCTTGACAGTTATCTCCTCAGGCTGGACTGTGATCTCCTCTGGATCATTCATATAGCTCCATGCGAGATTCCTGACGCGCGTCGAGAGCGTTGCTGAAAAGAGCATCGTCTGTCTTTCCTGAGGACCTACCATCCTTGAGAACATCGTCTGGATATCAGGATAGAATCCCATATCGAACATTCTGTCTGCCTCATCAAGCACGACTGTATCGAAACAGCGGAAATCTATGCGGCTTGACGATGCGAAATCTAGAAGACGTCCGGGCGTTCCCACATAGAGATTGAGGCCGGAGGAGAGCTCCTCAATCTGCTCCTTATAACCGACTCCTCCATAGAAGCATCCGATCCTGTACTCAGGGAACCCTGCGGAAAGAAGCTTTGCATCTTCCTCAATCTGGACCGCAAGCTCCCTTGTCGGAGAGACTATCAATGCAGCCCCGGATCTGTTTCTTCTGTATTTCTCAAGAATTGTCAGAAGGAATACGGCGGTCTTACCGCTTCCTGTCTTTGACTGGACCATTACATCACGGCCCTGAAGCGTAAGAGGGAGGACCTGCTGCTGAACTTCTGTGCAATCTGTATAGCCGGCCTTCTCTACTCCCGATAGAACCTCTTCAGAAAGAGGCAGTTCTGTGAATTTCATCTATGTATTTCCTTTATGGAAGAATATAACTAATACCGAGAACACGATATATTAAGACCACGGTTTTGTCTATCGACAAAAAAGGAAGCTTTATGATCAGGATAATACAAGGTGATATAACAACGCTGAAAGTGGATGCTATCGTCAATGCTGCTGTTTTCAGGCTACATGATCATAATCAGTAATCAATAATTCATTTGAAGCTTTCTTTGCTTTCGCTACCACTGCATCAAGATGTCTGGAAACTTCAAGTGTGAAATATTTCTCACCACACTGAACGCACTCAAGACAAGGAACATTGCGGATAATTACCGTGCATTCAGGAAGAACCACGACATGAGTCGTAGTGCTTTCAATCAATTTATCACCTTTGCAATATGTACACATGACTCCCTACCTCCTTGTCTTTCCATCTTCCATAAATTTAGAATCATCAGGCCGATATGCAGAGATTATCCTCAGACAGCCACCATCATTTGCCAGAACAACATGGAGTTTCATTTTATCAATAGTCCCCATCACCAAACAACTTGGAAATGGATAATCATCTGGATAAGCCTCAATTATCTCTCCGTTCATTATGACTGATATGATATCGTCAATCAGAATACTCCTTTCCTGCATTCCAGACAGACAGTGGGCTGTGAACAGAAGCTGTCCCGAAGAACATAATACTCTGATTTCCTTTTCATCCATCGGTTTATTATACATTGAAAAAACTTACAATAACAATTGAATTGCACATCCATGTTAAAATACCATCATATGATCAGAATAATCCAAGGTGATATAACAACGCTGAAAGTGGATGCTATCGTCAATGCAGCGAATAATTCGCTTCTTGGCGGAGGTGGGGTTGATGGGGCAATACACAGAGCTGCAGGACCAGGGCTCCTTGAAGAGTGCAGAACGCTTGGCGGATGCAGTACAGGAGATGCGAAGATCACAAAAGGTTATGATCTTCCTGCAAGATATGTGATCCATACCGTCGGGCCTGTATGGCATGGCGGGACGCATGGAGAGGAAGAGAAGCTCAGAAGCTGCTACAGGACATCGCTGAGGATAGCAGAAGAGAACAATATACACAGCGTTGCCTTCCCTCTTATTAGCGCAGGCGTCTATGGATACCCTAAGGAAGATGCGATAAGGATAGCCCTTGAGGAAATGAGCAGAGCCGATGATATGGATACGATCCTATGCTGCTTTACTGAAAAGGACCGGGAAATGGCTGAAAAGATCCTGAATCAGATGTAATAAAGATACAGCGGATGTGTAATACTGTACTGTGTATTCCCCTGAGGCTGGATCACTTCTGAGTGCTAACCAGCCTGTATCATCATGCTGGACAGGAGAACTGAATATACCGGTAATGAGAAAAGGCAGCAAAGGCCTTCTGCAGCTATCTCCGGAAATTATTCCGGGATTCCCAGCTGCTTCATCTTTGCAACCATCTTCCTATCAAATGTCAGAACACGTTCATTCCTTGCCTTTGATTCAGCGATATATATGCAGTCGACATAATCAAGCTTTGTTTCTGAGAACAAAGACAAAGCATCAAGTACCAGCTCTTTCTGGGGTACGTCAACATCATCTAGAAGATCTGTCAGTGCAGCAGCTATATCCTTACGGCTCACACCGAAAGATCCTGCAAGCACATAAATGACTTCCGGAATCGATTCCAGCCGTGTTGATGCTCCTGATTCAACAGCGCTGCAAGCCTTCTGGAACATCTGCTCATCATCATGAAGGATATATCTAAGCAGGTAATTCGTATCAAGGATTCTCACATAATCCCCTTTGAGTATTTTTCTATTATGGCTTCTTCTATGGCCTTCCGTTCAGCCTCTGGATCCGGTTTGCCCTTTGCATATTTCTGCAGTATCCCGGCAGCTTTCAGCTTCTTTCCAGGATTCCGTGATATTTCGATTACTATTGAGTCAGAATCAGATATAACAAAGCTGAGCTGATCGCCGACATGCAGCTTTTTCTCCTTCATGATCTCAGATGGAATCCTGATTGCCTGAGAATTGCCCCATTTCGAGATAACCGCGGTATGCATTATCAACCTCCCGCATTGGATATACTTCTTCAATAAAAAGTATATCCGGAATAATCAAGCTGTCAACCTTGCTTTCCGGAACAGAACCAGATCTTACAGCGGAATGCTGTATCTGCAAGCTTCATCCGGGGGCCTGAGCCAAGAATCCGATAAGGCATGAATCCATGCATATAAATTGGGAACGGAAACGATTGTCCACATAAGAATATGGAAAAATCCATGCCGGATTCCCTCCGATATCAGTGAAAGATGGTTTTCCTTCTGGTATAATGACTCACGGGTGGGGATACTTTCTTAGAAGCCATTTATATCATGAAGGAGTCTTTTATGAAGAAGACCGCAATCATCATTGCCATTATGGCATTGATCTTCCAATCATGCAGCTTCTCTCCCAATCCGGACGACAGCGGAATGCAGGAAGGTGCAGACAATGCAGATGTAACGATGCTCAGGATAGCGAATGCGGATGGACCTGCTATCCTATTCCGGCCGGATACCGGGGAGTATCTTCAGTACATCCCGCTTGAAGGTGGTATACCCAAGCCCGTTGTGCTCAGCGACAACGATGGCAATACCTACATGTTCTCCCTTTGCAATCTTGCCTCTCTATATGGCACTAGATCTATCCATGGAGCGCACGAGGTATCAGGGAATCTCAGGGCTTTCAAAGGGAACTACGAGATTGAGTATGAGAATACTGGCGTATTCCTTCCTGATGGGGAAGAAGCAAAGGTAATCAAGGATATACACTTTGAAGACTCTGCGCTTCGCGATGAAATGACAACATACTTCATTCTCGACGAGACAGGAATGATGCGCCTTACCGATATTGAAGGATATGACAAGTCATACTACAGCGTTGATACGGGTTCCTACCTTCTTTACTGGGAACAGCTGATCAATGACTATGCATCATCAGGCACGATGATACGCTGGGATGACTGGGAGAATGCTGATCCGATGGAATTGGATATCAATGATCCCGGGGCGATATCATCATGCTCGGATAATTACTTCTGGGACTCAGGTTCCGGCGATATAGTAAGCCTAAGGACAGGAAGAAGGATGGACTTCAGTACCAGCCAGAATACATTCAGGATCGAAGAGCTTGGGATAGAGATCAAGGATCATGAGGATCATTATTCTGAGGGATATACAATCCTGAAGCTTCGTCCTATCGTGCTCAATTCCTCTGTCCATATTCCGGTCTTCGTATCAGATGAAAGCAATTCCAGCTTCATTCTCCTCAACTATGCTATCGGAGATAGCGATGTGCATGTCAATGAGAGCAAACCATATACATTCAGGAGCCTGGATTTCTTTCCGGAGAGCGTCTATATAGGCGAATATCCTATAGCGGAAAGACGCACAGGTGAGATCTGTGAAGTCATAATGGCGGCAGGCACTTCCGCTGTATTCATGGCTATCAGCAGCGATACCGGCGCTGTCGAAAGCATCGAGGAGCTGATATGGAATGAAAGATACCCCGATGCAGTATGCAATTATGCTACGATCACGAGCGATCATATAATCCTGGAGCTTTGCCCAATGGACTCTGGTATAGACTATCTTGTCATCAACCGCAGCAATGGCCGGAAGCAGTACATGCAGGACTCATATGATGGAAGCGGAGAGCTTTTCCTCTATAGCGCCAGCGTATCTGCAGATGGAAGATATATACTTGGAAGTCCTCAGGAGGATTTCACCCCGCTGTATGACGCAGAGACAGGAATACTGATGGAGATAAACAGCGGAATAGGCAGCGAATGCATATTCCTCAGCGTATGATATGAAGCATGGCCCGCAAAGGGCCATACTCCTATATATGATCTTCAGATCATCGGGAATTCCTTCTCCAGGAACTCAAGATCAAGCTCTGGATAGAGCACATGCTTATCGAGAAGAGCCTTCACACGGCTTCTTGCGTTTTCCATGACGCTCTCAGGAGCCTTTGCCTTGTTCTTTGAAAGCTCTCCTGCATGCTCGCCCTTTGTGAGCTTCACAGGATGGGCTGCAGAAAGGACCTCGGTGATTATCGATGCAATCTCCTCCATATCGCTTTCATCCATTCCAAGCGTTGTGACTGCAGGTGTCCCAAGCCTGAGGCCAGATGTGTACCAAGGACCATTGGGATCGAACGGAAGGGCATTCCTGTTAAGGGTTATCCCAGCTTCGATCAGAAGGCTCTCCGCCTGTCTGCCATTGAGTCCGAATGATGTGACATCAAGGAGCATAAGATGGTTATCCGTTCCTCCGGTTGCAACTCTGATGCCTTTTCCGATGAAACTGTCTGCAAGTGCTTTAGCATTCCTGACAATAGCCTCTGCGTATGCTGCGAACTCAGGCTTCTCTGCTTCCTTGAGAGCAACAGCCTTGGCAGCCATAACATGCGGAAGCGGGCCTCCGATGACAAGCGGACAGCCTTTATCGACAGAAGCGGCGAACTCCTCCTTGCAGAGGATCATTCCTCCGCGAGGTCCTCTGAGAGTCTTGTGGGTTGTTGTCGTGACGACATCTGCCCATCTGACTGGATCATAATCGCCGGTGAATACCTTTCCCGCGACAAGGCCTGCGAAATGAGCCATATCGACCATGAAGACAGCTCCATTTGCGTGAGCGATATCAGCCATACGATGGAAATCGATCTTCCTCGGATATGCAGAGTACCCTGCAAGAAGAATCAGAGGCTTGATCTCCGCTGTGAGCCTTGCAATCTCATCATAATCAAGGAGTCCGGTCTCCTTATCGACTGTGTAGGAATATGCATCGAACATCTGAGCAGAGACATTCTGTCTGTATCCATGTGTAAGATGCCCGCCGGAGTAGTAATCAAGACCGAGGATCCTCTGGTTATGCAGAGCTGTACGGATTCTGTCCCAGTCCTCTCTGGTCATTGCAGATGGATTGGACACTCCCATCTCCTCGAGAGCCGGGACCTCGATGCGCGTATTTAGTATCGCCCAGTATGCACAGAGATTGGCATCTGCTCCGGAATGGGGCTGGATGTATGCATGCTCTGCGCCGAAAAGCCTCTTGGCAGCTTCGACACCCTCGTCCTCGATTGCATCGACATTCTCGCAGCCCGCATAGAATCTGTGATGCGGGAATCCTTCCGAATACTTATCGGTCATAAGGTTTCCCATAGCAGCCTGCACGGAAAGCGACGAATAGTTCTCGCTTGCGATAAGCTTAAGGCGGGTTCTCTGGTCCCTGAGCTCATGGACGATGCGTCCTGCAGTCTCTGGGGATACCTTCGATACCATCTCAAGCGACGAAACATACATTGCCATCTCCGGTGTCGGAGCCTTGACCGATGCAAGATAGTCTGACAAAGCGCTCATTTTGATTCCTCCGTAGACTTGGATGGTACTTTCTTTTAGGGCATAGAATCTAGTACCATCAGCATATGGATATCGTGATTGCTCTTGATTTTGATGGAACGCTATACCCAATAACCGATTATGACTCCGAGCAGATGCTGCTTCACCTGTCAGGCAGGGACGGGGCTGAGGAGCTTATCGAGCGAGATAAGAAAGGCGGTTATGATCCCATCATATTCAATGATGACTTTGAGAAGATCATATCGGGACTTGATGAGTCGTACATAATGGAAGCAACGAGAATCATACATGAACGGATCGGCAAAGACGATCTTGCACCTCTCAGGAGGCTTCAGGAGAAAGGCTGCCATATTGCGGTCATATCCTGCGGCAGCAACCGCCTCATAGAGGAATTCCTGAGAATGGAGAACCTTGAAGCTGAACTCATAGTCGCAAAAGAGCTTATCATTGAGAATGGAAAGATCAGAGGAATGATCAGGCATATAAACAGTATCGAAGATAAGGCAAAGGCCATAGAAGCTATCAGAACCACATGGCCTGGATGCACTATCATAGCTGTAGGGGATGGACCTACGGATGCTCATATGCTCTCTCTGGCCGACTACCCTTTCGTAATCTCATGGAATGGAAAACGAAGGCTGGAAGGTTATGAAATCATAGACAGCTTCGATAGAATCGAGAAAAAGGCCAATGCCTTAATGGAGAGGAAAGAATGAAATCCGGAACTGTATCTGTAATCGGAAGGCCATCGGCAGGGAAGTCAACACTGGTAAACACAATAACAGGAATGAAGGTATCGATAACATCACCGGTGCCGCAGACAACAAGGAACAAGATACGTGGCATATATACAGACCAGAGAGGACAGCTTGTATTCACCGATACCCCCGGCTACCACCTTTCAGACAAGGAGATAAACAAGAGAATGCAGGAAGTGACGATCTCATCGCTCTCTGAGTCTGATGCGATACTCTATCTTGTCGATGGAACAAGGCATCCAGGAACAGAGGAGGAAGCTGTTGCCTCCATGATAAAGAAGGCGGGTGTGCCAGTCGTCGCAGTCATCAACAAGAATGATATACTCACGGATAACAACAGGGAGGATGCTGAGTTCTTCATAAAGGAGCGATTTCCCGGCTCCCCTATCCTCTTTGCTTCAGCCTCGAAGGACGAAGGAGTCGATGAGATACTCATCGAGCTTTTCAGGATAGTCCCTGAGGGGGAGCTGATGTACGATGAGGATACATACACAGACCAGGATCTCGAGTTCAGGATATCCGAGATCATAAGGGAGAAGACAATGGCGACGCTCTCCGATGAGCTGCCGCACACGATCTATGTGGAGATTGAGGACATGGAGTACTCCGCAGAGAGCCAGGAAGTATGGATCAGAGCTGTCATAAATACCGAACGTGATGGCCAGAAGGGAATCATTGTCGGAAAGGGCGGAGAGAACATAAAACGCATAAGGAAGGAATCATTCAAGGAGATCCGCAGGATATTCCCTGGATCCAGGCTTACGCTGGATCTCAGGGTGAAAGCTGATCCGAAATGGAGAACTTCCGATAAAGTCCTTGGGAGGATATTCCGCTGATCAGGAGAACTGGCTTCTGTAGAGATTGCTGTAGAAGCCGTTCTTATCAAGAAGCTCCTGATGCTTCCCGCTCTCTATTATCCTTCCATCCTTCATGACGATGATGAGATCGGCATTGCGGATTGTAGAGAGACGATGGGCAACGATGAATGAAGTCCTTCCCTCCATAAGACGGGAGAATGCCTCCTGTATGAGCATCTCGGTACGTGTATCGATATTGCTCGTGGCTTCATCAAGAATAAGCATATCAGGATCTGAGAGCATCACGCGGGCAATCGACATAAGCTGCTTCTGGCCTGCTGAGATATTCCCCCCATCATCGCTTATGATTTCATCATAGCCCTTCGGAAGCGATGCTATATATCCATCAATATGGCATGTGCGTGCAGCCTGCATTCTCCTCTCATCATCTGCATCCGAGCCGAATGAGATATTATCCCTGACAGTGCCAGTCATTATCCATGTATCCTGCAGTACCATGCCGAAGTGCTTTCTCAGGGATTTTCTGCTCACCGTGGATGTATTCTGGCCATCAATGGCGATTGTTCCGCTATCAGGATCATAGAACCTCATCAGTAGATTGATAAGCGTTGTCTTTCCGCAGCCTGTCGGCCCTACGATGGCAATCCTCATTCCAGGTTCTGCCTTCAGCGATATATCCCGGATGATCGGATGGCCTGGATTATATGAGAAGCTTATATGATCAAAGCTTACAGCTCCCGCTGACGGTGAAAGATCCGGAAGCATGCTGTCATCGCTCTCCTTCCTCTCATCCAGGAAGCGGAAAACCCTGTCCGCAGAGGCCATGGCATTCTGGAACTCCGTAATGACACCGGAGATCTCATTGAATGGCTTAGTATACTGGGAAGCATAGGACAGGATGCTTGAAAGCTCTCCTATAGTCATCAGCGCCGCAAAGCAGGAGAATGCCCCAGAGAGAGCCACTCCTGCATAGACAATGCTGTTGACGAACCTAGTCACAGGATTCGTAAGAGAAGAATAGAAGACGGCCAGAAGCGATGCGCCGGCCCATCGTTTGTTGATATCATCGAATCGCTTCTGATTGCGCTCCTCCATACCGAATGCCGATACGACATTCATCGAAGTGACCATCTCATCTATGAATGCAGTCTGCTCACCGCGTGCAGAGTTCTGCTTATAGAATAGAGAGAATGTCCTCTTTGCGATGAATGATGCGCTCAGGAGCGAGAGAGGCGTCACGAAAAGCACGACAAGCGCAACACGCCAGTTTACAGCGAACATGCAGATAAGCGTTCCGAATATCGTGATTATCCCGGTAACCAGCTGCGTGAAGCCCATCAGCAGCCCATCGGAAACCTGATCTGCATCCGCGACCATCCTTGCAACGATATCTCCATGAGGATGGGAATCGATATAGGACAGAGGAAGCTTCTTCATCGAAAGGAATGCATCCCTTCTTATGTCCCTCGAGACTGAGTATGCCAGCTTATTGTTCGATACATTCATGACAAACTGGAACAATGCCGCTATTGCTGCTGAGACAGCCATATATGCAGCATATCTCATGAACGAAGACGTATCGGATGATGCGATAGCATCGATTGCCCTTCCTGTGAGAAGAGGGAAGAAAAGCGTAGCCAGAACTGAGAAGAGTGCTGAAATAATGGAGACAGCAAGGAATGCACCATATGGCTTGATGTACCCAAGGAGCCGTTTCAGTACTGAGAGATATGCCGATGCTTTCATGCTTCCTCCCCATACTGCGATCTGTAGATATCCTGATAGACAGAACAGCGCTTAAGAAGCTCGTCATGAGTACCGATGTCGACAATAGAGCCGCCATCCAGCACCACAACCTTGTCCATCGTCATCATAGAGCTTGTACGCTGGGATATGGATATGATCGAAATTCCAGCCATTGCCGAGATATTATGCCTGAGCCTTGCTTCTGTGGCATAATCAAGAGCAGAAGAGCTATCATCAAGAATCAGGATATCAGGATGACGGACAAGAGCCCGGGCAATCGACAGACGCTGCCTCTGCCCGCCGGAGAAGTTCTTTCCACCCTCTTCGACTTCATAGTCAAGCCCTCCTTCCTTCTCCTTTATGAAATCATATGCTTCCGCAGCCTTAAGAGCCTGGATGATCTCCTCATCTGAAGCATCCGCCTTTCCATTCCTCATATTGTCACGGACTGTCCCGCTGAAGAGCACCGCTTTCTGCGGTACAAGTCCGATATGGGAGCGGAGCGCGCTTCCCTTCCAGTCCATCACATCATGGCCGAATACCGACACATGGCCGGAAGATGCCGCATAGTCCCTCATAATGAGATTAACGACAGAGGTCTTTCCTGAACCCGTTCCACCGATTATGCCAAGCTTCTCTCCCCGTCTGACCGTGAATGAGATATTCCGGAGAGAAGGTTCACCACCCTCTCTGTAGATCAGTGTCACATCAGAGAATGCAATGGCATTGGAGCCTTCCTCTGCCTTCTCATTGCATCCATCCGCAATCGAAGGCTCAAGCTCGAACACGGATTCCAGACGCTTTGCAGAGGCAACCGCCCGGGAGATCAGAACAATGAGATTGGCAAGCTTGATAAGTTCCAGGAGTATCTGGCTCATATAGTTCACAAGCGCTACGATTGCGCCGACTTCGATCAGGGATGCATTGTAGCGGAGGCGTCCATATGCAGCGATGGCAGCAATGGAAAGATTTATGACCAGCATTGAAACGGGATTGAGAAGCGCTGATATCTTACCTGAGCGGAGCTGGATATCATTGAGGGATGCAAGATCCGAGAGAAACAGATCATCCTCCTTTCCTTCCATTCCGAAGGCCCTGATGACACGCACTCCCCTGAGATTCTCCCTTGTTCTGAGCGTTATCCTGTCCAGAGCGCCCTGCACCTGACGGTACATAGGTATCGTCGCTCTCATGATGATGTATACGAAAAGCCCAAGAAGAGGTATGACTACGGCGAATATCACAGCAAGGCGGCTATCAACGGTAAAAGCCATGATCGCAGCACCGAAGACGATGAATGGGGAGCGCATGAAGAGCCTGAGGAACATATTGATGCCGTTCTGCAGGACAGTGGCATCACTTGTCAGTCTTGTGATCAGCGTTGAGGTCCCGACTCTGTCCCTGTCAGCTGCAGGAAGCGATGAAATATGGGCAAATAGCGCAGATTTCATACCTTTCGTGAAGCCAATTGCTGCTTTTGCCGCAAAATACTGAGCCGTTACCGACGAGATCAGCCCTGTTGCGGCAAAAAGCAGCATCAGCAGAATCATGCGGATGACATGATCCTTATCACCTGCTGCTATGCCCTCATCGATAAGCGATGCGACAATAAGCGGTACAACAAGCTCAAACACCGCTTCAAGAAGCTTGAAAAGCGGTGCGAGAACTGTCTCCTTACGATAGCCTTTAATGAATGAACCTATCTTAGCCATCAGCGTATGAAATTGGTTTTGATCTTCTTCTCAGCCTCAGGAAGCGGCAGAGCTGCCTTTCCGAAGGCCTTGACTGTATATGCGAGATTACGGCCGAGCACACGCATAGTCTGCATGCCCTCCTCATCCTTCATAACCTCTTCAGGCGTATTCCCGTGCACCTGATTCCAGTAGTTCGAGGATACAATCACCATCTCGCTTATCGAGAAATACTTATTGATCTGGTCGAATGCTGCAGAAGCTCCCCCGCGGCGGCAGGAGACTACAGCTGCTGCCGGCTTAAGTCTTACCTTGCCGGATACTCTGTTGAATACCTCATCGAGGAAGTATGTCACGAGACCTGAGGCAGAGGCGTAATACACAGGAGAACCAACGACCACAGCTTCGGCTGAGACTACTTCCTCTGAGAGTCTATCAATCTCGGCTTTATCTGCCGATGCATGCTCTATTCTCGCCTCGAGTCCCTCCTCTTCAAGGATTCTGGCTACCTCAGAGAGCGCTGTATATGTGCACCCATTCTTCTTAGGAGATCCATTAATAAGCAGAACCATATCAATACCTCCTGAGTATTTCCATTGTCTTATCACGCCCGCAGGCCTTCAGAAAACCTGCAAGCTTCGGGCCTTTCTCCTTGTTGATCAGGACCATATAGATCAGACGGAAGAAATCAGCATTCTCCATTCCGTTATCCTGTGCAGCCTTATAGATGTAAGCGGAGAAATCCTTCTCTGAGAGAGTATCGAGGTAGCTGTCGACATAGCCAGCGAACTCGCGTATAGCGGTCCTTTCCTTCTCATCTGCCTCATAGAGTGCATCGTCCTCTCTCTGCAGAGAGAATCTGAATTCCTCCGGAGCATATTTCGTTATCCATGCCCATGCGCAGTCCATACGCACAAAAAGTCTCTCTTTCTGGCTTTCTGTTATATCACTGAGACGTGCAAGAACTTTCTCCTTATCTCCTGAATAAATCTGAAGATAATTGCACAGATGCCTGAATGGTATCTGATAGCCTGGCTCTGAAGGGATCTTCGTATCATCTACCTGAGAGAGCTCATAAATCCTCTTCTCCTTCTCCCTTCTTTTCTCATTGACAGGCAGGAGACCGAAATAGATTCTCTCCGTATTATCATAATCCTCATAGATCTTCAGGACATCGAGATCGAATGAGATAGCGAACTCGGATGACGGGCGGGTTCCGACGAAAAGATAGCGGACAATCTCTGGCGGATAGATCTCAAGAACATCATAGAGATCAGCGACTTCACCTCCTGATGAGGATATCTTACCGCCCTTTCCCTTAAGGCGGACAAAGTCATAGCGCATCGTCACAGGAGCTTCGGCGCCGAAGAGCTTAACAACGCTTTTTGCGGTATCATATGAGCCGCCTTCCGTAAGGTGATCCTTTCCGCCTGGCTCGAAATCGACTCCTTCGTATGCCCATCTCATCGGCCAGTCAACACGCCATGGAAGCTTTGTATTCGGAGTTGTGCGGATATCTATTGTCTCCTCCTTTCCCAGCTCTTCATCAAGATAGGTGAGACCATACTCACCATCCCATCCGATGACCTTCGTATTATCCTTATCAGTGAAGGAGGAGAATACCGAAACAGGCCACCAGTCCTCCGGGAGAGGCTCTGTCCGGTACTCATTGAGTATGCTGCGGATCTCATCGCGCATAGACAGCGCTTTTCTGATCTCCTCTGCATATAGATTCGTCCTATAGCGCTCTGCCTGATAAAGATACTCAGGGAATACTCCTACAGTAGGCAGAACATTCTCCACTGCAACCTCATTGCCTCTTGCATAGTTCTCCGCCCTTCCTGTCGTGTCGGGGACAAGCGTGATAGGCTTTCTGAGATATTTCTCAAGAAGCTCAGGTTCAGGCATATTCTTCGGGACTTTCCTGAAAACATCGTAATCATCCCAGCTATAAATGAAGCGCACGTTCTTTCCACGCTCTCTAAGTGCTCTGACAACGAGCTCCACGGTTATTATCTCCCTGAAGTTCCCGATATGGACAGTTCCGGATGGTGTGATTCCGGATGCACAAGTGTATCTTTCCTTCTCGCCTTTTTCGCGGATTATCCTATCCGCCATGATATCTGCCCAATGCATGCTCTGATTCTGTGTATCACTCATAGCAGGGATTATCGCAAAGAAGCTTATCTGATACAACCCACCACTAGGCATGGAAGGAGCATGGATTTTTTCATGGAGCATGCATATAATCATAATCATGAGGAAGTTTCTGGCAGTTGCTGCTCTGTTCATGGCAATCCTCCCGCTCAATGCGGAGATGGCAATGTGGTTTGCACCATCCGATCCCGGTTTCACTACGGAAACAGGGACATTCTTCAGCGCTGATGCATTTGAAGGCCTGTCCGATACGATTCCTCTGGGCTCCTCTGCCGCTCTTTCCACAGAATATGGCGAAGCCGTTGTCACAATAACAGGAAAGCTTCCGGAAATTCCTCCAGGACGTACACTTGCGCTGACGGAAGCCGCAATAAATGCTTTGGGGCTTTCCTCCGGTACCGGAGAGGTCAGTGTCTCTGTTCTACGTGAGGGTACAATCGCAAAAGATGAAAGCAATACAGGCTGGTATACATACAGTGCAGGGACATATGGAAATGGCCAGGATGCATACGAAGCATATACGAGCCTCATCGATAATGGCCTTAAGCCATACGCGAAGACCGATGGGAATACAATAGATCTCAGCGTGAAGCATATCGTAGCATTCCGCCGAGCAGAGACAGAGAAGCTTCTTGCCCAATCAGGCATAGAAAATGCCCATGCAGAGATGGAGAGCAATCCATACACCTGATTATGCGTTCGCTCATCTACCGTATCTTTCCATTAAGCGGATGGCCAGTTGCAGTGCTGGTGATCCTTACTCAGATACTCTCATCCTATCTCGTTAACCTTCTTTCATATAATACTCTTTATAGGCTCTATCCTTTTTTCAGATCAAAGAGATTCGAGCATAATGGGGATATCTACCAGAGATTTTTCAGGATAAGAAGCTGGAAAGAGTATGTTCCGGCTGTAGGTGTATTCGATAAGAAGAACCTCAGGAAGGATCTTAACAGGGAGTATGTCTCCCAGTATCTTCTTGAGAGCCTCAGGGCAGAGCTGTGCCATGGATATGCGATCATCTTCGCGATAGTACTCATCTTCCTGACTGTGGATTCCGCGAACCCTAAGATCATTCTCTGGGCAATTATGCTCAATGCCCCCTGCATAATGATACAGCGCTACAACAGACCGAGATTCGAACGTCTCCTCAGAAGCCATGGTCTCGCTGTTTTCTGGACATCGGCAGATGATGGAAAGCGCAGGATCGAGAAAAAGAAGAAAGAGCACAAAGCAGAACCTCCTGAAAGGAGGCCCTGAATGAGACGGAAAAGGATAATCAGATAATCAGAAATCCAGGAAGAAGAAGAATCCCGTCGACACCGGAGTATCTCCCTTCGCGTAATTATGCCCGTTTATAAGATATGCGACCTGGAATCCGAGATCTATGAAATCAAATACGCATAAGCTGATCTGGGCACCGGTCGATGCAATCCAGAGGTTCTTTGAGACATCGGAATTATAAAGCCTTCCAGCCCCGTATCCGATATCAAAGAAGAGATTCAGCCTGACATAAAGCCCCTTTACCCCAAGCGGCGGGCTCACCATTCTCAGATCGAGATTGTTCACGATTGTAAGCTCGGTATTATAGCTGTAGTTCGCATAGCCCCTGACAAGACGCCCCAGCGATCCAAGCTTCTGGGCATAGACAGGCACCATATCGCCAGAAGTCCAGTTGATGTTCACCCTGTCAAGAAGCTGCAGAGAAAACCAGTTTATATCCTTCGGCTTATATTGATAGAGGGTCTTCGCACCTACTGCATTGAAGACGATTGAATAGAAATCAGCCTTCCCTCCGAGCGCTGCATTGAGAGCATTTGGCGACCAATCGAAATCGAGGGAGAAGAGAAGGCCGTCATTCGTCTCAATGTCGTCAGTCATGAGATCGATAAGGAATCCAAGGTTGAAGTTCGTTCCAAGGAATCTGTGGTCTCCCTGAAGATCTGGATAGACATGGCTTGCATCATTTCCAACAAGATAGCTGTCAAGCGTCTGGACGGGGAATGGACCCGACCAGTTTGTCCTGTCCTTGCCAAGCACCATGGAATTCATATTCTGCTCATACTTGCCTTCATAGCCAAGTGTCACAGTAAGGAGATCGGAGCCGGCATCCCATGGAGAGTGGAAGAAGCCCTGTCTGAATCTGAGACCCCAGTCAATGACAAAGACATCGTAGGTAATGGGGTTCTCCCTCATTGAAAGAGGATCGTCACCGGCGTGGTGGTCATCTCCGGACTGAGGATCCTGCCAGAGCTTCCGCTGTATATAGCCAGCTCCGAAGAGAAGCTGGATATCAGTAGTGTTCTCATCAAGGATCTGAAGACCTCTGTAACCTACACCCCCATAGATATATGTCGGGAGAAAGCCCCAGAGAACCTCGGGATGCTGATCGACGGCATCACAGAGAAAGTGCCAGTCTGATCCGGCGGAGAGCGATGAGACTGAAGCAACAAGGATCAGGATAACTATTCCTATTTTCTTAATCATTGAACCACCCATACATCTCCATTATGAGGGAAAGATGCCGGACTTCTCAACAGAGATATGCTGATTAAATGTAAAATCAACGTTAAGAAACCAGCTTCCTATCCATCTTTTCCATCGCGTGAAGCCAATCACTGTGAAGAAGGCAGAAGGCAAAGACAGCAGTCGATAAAAGCCAGGTTATCGGGTAGGTCGCGTAAATCACAAGCGGTGATGGAATGAAAAACAGGATGATGCGCACGAATATCACACGGAATATGCACCATGCACCTAGCATCACAGCCATAGGTACAGCTGGCCTGCCAGCTCCTCTGAGAATACCTGCTGCGGAGTGCGATACGGCAACAAGACAGTAGAAGAATGCCTCTATGCGGGCCTGCAATGCCCCTGCTCGGATCACTTCAGGATCGGAGGAGAACATCTTCATGAGAAGAGGAGCGGATATGAAAAGCAGTGCTGCGATTATCTCTGAGATCACTATCGATGAAAGCATTCCGCACTTCGAGACTTTCAGTGCCCTGTCATGCTTTCCTGCTCCGAGATTCTGCCCAACGCTTGTTGTCAAGGCAAGAGAGAGCGTCGTTATCGGAAGAAGGATGAATCCCTCTATCCTGCCATAGACACCGAAGCCTGCTATGACAGACGCGGAGAACATATTCACGCTTGCCTGGACAATTGTATTTGCCAGCCCTATCACCGAATTCTGAAAGCCGGCAGGGAATCCATACCTCACGATATTCCCCAGCTCCTGACGATGCACTCTGATGCAGGAAAGACGTATTCCGAACGGCATGGGAGAACGCAGAAGGCGGATAAAACACAGCGCAGAACTCAGCGCCTGGGATATTATCGTTGCAGCGGCAGCAGCTCCTACACCCATACCTAATCCGCCGATGAGGATGACATCAAGACATATATTGAGAAGGGAGGCGAATATCAGGTAATAAAGGGGATGTCGACTGTCCCCGACCGCATTCATTATCCCCATCAGGATATTATACATGACAGAGAAGAATATCCCTGCGGAATATATCCTGAAATAGATAATGCTTTCCTTCATTATCTCTTCCGGCGTTGAGATCAGACGGAGGATCACTGGAGTAAAGAGCACAGCAAAGACCGTAAGGACAATGCCTGAGATGATTCCGAATGCAGTATCTGTATGTATGGCCCGCTGCAGTCTTCCGCTGTCATGGGCTCCATAAGCTCTCGATATAATGACACCGGCACCTGCAGCAAGCCCATTGAAGAAACCCACAAGCATAAAGATTATCGGGGCAGATGATGAGACAGCGGCAAGTGCTTCGCGCCCTAGGAAGTTCCCGACAATAAGAGAATCAGCAGCGTTGTAAAGCTGCTGGAAAAGGTTGCCTAGGAAAAGAGGAAGGGCGAAAGACAGCAGCTTCCGCCCTATGGATCCTTCAGTGAAGTCTATCTCCGAGCGCATACATCTCTTATACGCTCCTGAGACGTTTTGGACAATTACTCCTCGCTCTCCGCAAGAAGGCGGACCCTATCCGGAGCAAAGTCGATTGAGACCTCCTCCCCTTCACTGTAGATCTTCCTTCCATATGGATCGTCAATCTCGACAAGAACCTCTCCAAGAGGAGTATCGACAAATGATTCTATGGCAGAACCAAGATAGACATTCAGCTTCACCCGGCCTTCGATGCTGCCTTCTCCCCTTCCCTTGATTCTCAGCGACTCTGGTCTGGCCATGATCACTGCCCTGCCATCGGAAAGCCCAGGAGCTGCATGCTTCACATCAACGATCTTGCCTCCAAGATCAGCTTTATAATGCTCTCCATCATGCCCCTTTATCGTGACAGGGAAGAATGCAGCCTTGCCGACAAAGCCAGCAACGAATCGCGAATCAGGTGACTGATAGATCTCAGAAGGTGTGCCGATCTGTCTTATCACACCATTCTTCATGACGATGACCCTGTCAGAAAGAGACATTGCCTCTGTTCTGTCATGCGTGACATATACAGCTGTTATTCCAAGAGCACGCTGTATCTTCTTTATCTCGACCCTCATCTGCTCTCTCAGAAGAGCATCGAGATTCGACAGTGGTTCATCAAGTAGAAGCACAGACGGGGCAACAATCAGGGAGCGTGCAAGCGCAACACGCTGCTGCTGTCCTCCAGAGAGCCTTGAAGGCGGTCTTTCGCCAAGATCCCCAAGCCCAAGCAGATTCAGCATCTCATCTACTCTTGTCTTTATCTCGGCTTTGTCCACCTTTCTCAGCTTAAGGCCGTACGCGACGTTGTCGAAGACAGTCATATGGGGGAAAAGACCGTACGACTGGAACATAGTTGCCGTATCCCTCTTGTTCGGAGGAAGCATCGTGACATCCTGATCCCCGATAAGTATCCGTCCTTCTGTAGGAAGCTCAAATCCCGCAATCATCCTCAGCGTGGTTGTCTTGCCGCAGCCAGAGGGCCCAAGAAGAGTCACAAGCTCTCCCGGCTGGATCACGAAATCAGAATCATTGACGGCAATGACATCTGCCTTGCCCTTCACATTCCTGAATCTTTTTGTAACATGCTCAAGCGTTACTGATACGCTCTTCTTTTCCATATACTACCTCGTTGAGATTGTCTTCTCCGTAAGCTTGCCATCGCGGACGATTGCATTCATCAGGAAGAAGACTGCCAGGACAATAGCTATCAGAACCGTCGAAAGGACACTGGCAAGTCCGAAACGGAGGTTCTCCGAGAAATTGAAGATGAGAACTGTGAGATGATTCCATCTTGCGCTGATGAGGAAGATGATTGCCGATACAGCCGTCATCGAACGGACAAATGTATAGCTCATCGAAGAAATGAAGGCAGGACGTACAAGCGGAAGAACGATTGTACGGAATACCGTATTCACATCCGCCCCGAGATCCGATGCGGCTTCCTCGATTGCCGGATCTATCTGATGGAGTGCCGCTATTCCATTCTCAACGCCCACTGGCAGCTCTCTTATCACATAATTTATGACAATGATCGCACCGGTACCCACAAGCAGAATCGGAGGCTTGTTGAAGGCAAGGATGTAGCTTATGCCGATAAGCGTTCCAGGTATGGCATACGGTGTCATGATCAGGATCTCAAGAAGCCTCTTGCCAGGGAATCTCTTCCTGACTATAAGCATTGCAGCGATCATCGCGAGAATTCCTGCAATCGGAGTTGCTATCGCTGCAAGCGTAACCGTATCACGGATGGAAGTCCAGCCGCGGGAGAGTGCCTCTCCCCAGTTCGCGAGCGTGAATGTATAGTCGATACCCCAGTTCTTTACGAAGCACCCCGCCACGATTGTCACATAGAGTATCATGATGAACGACATTATCAGCCAGCATACAGTCTCAAGAGCAATCCGGACAGGACGGTTCGTAAGATCAGTGAGCGTTGTCGATGGCTTTCCGGTCACAGTGACATAGCTCTTTCTCGACACCCAGAAGCGCTGTGCAAGGAATGCCGTAAGAGTCGGCAGAAGAAGCAGGAAGGAGAGAGCCGATCCAGCTCCAAGGTTATTTCTTCCGGTCACAAGCATATAGGCTTCTGTGGAAAGCACTCTGTAATCACCGGAAAGCAGGAGAGGATTCGCAAAATCAGCAAGGCTGTTCGTGAAGACGAGAAGCCATGCGGAGAGTATTCCCGGCACTGCCAGTGGAAGCGTTACTGTGCAGAAAGCCTGCCATCTCGTAGCGGAGAGATCAAGAGCTGCATCCTCAACGGTGGAATCAATCTGGCGGAGTATCCCTGAGAGCGTCATGAAAGCTATCGGGAACATGCCTATTGTCTCTACAAGGACCAAGCCTCCAAGACCATAGATCGATGCATCAAGATGAAGTATCTGCTTTGATATCAGACCATTGTTGCCGAATAGGAGGATTATCGAAAGCGAAAGCGAGAACGGAGGGGAAATGACAGGCATTGTAGCCAGCGTTGTCATCAGCTTCTTTGCCTTGAATGATGTCCTCTCGACAAGGAAAGCGAAGAGAAATCCTACGATTGTCGAGAACGATGCAGTCAGAACACCAAGCTTAAGAGATCCCCACAAGGCCTGGAGATATGTCGGAGAGAGGCACTCCTTCCACGTCTGCAGGGAAAAGCGCCCATCGCGGATGAACGACAGCCTCACAGCTTCGAAAATCGGGAATGCGACAAAGAGGCCGACAATCACAAAGAGTCCGAGAACCAGGAATCCTGTCATCGGATCACGCGTGAACATCAGTATGAATGCGATGACAAGGAACAGCACCGTCGCTCCTATGAGAAGAGTTCTCATCAGATTCTCATAGCCTGTGACAGCTGTATCCGGAACGGCAATCATTATCGCTCCGATAGTGAATGCGCCGCTTTCATCAGCAACCGGAATGAAATAAAGCTGGCTATCTGATGCTTCTGAGACAAGGCTATCGCTGTCAAGCGCATAGTCAACGCTGTACAGCGTGCTCATCACCATCGGCTCAAGATAGTAGCAGCTGTCAAGTGCTCTTATGAATGCATCGCTTCCACGCTCACTCTCAAAAAGCGAAAGCACTGCAGGACTCCCTGCAAGAGGGACGAAATCAAAAAGGTCCTCGTCATAGACTAAGTATGCGCTTCGCGCACCGGCTATCATATCAGAAACAGTTGAGAGCCATTGTGCCGCACTATCCTCATCAAGCTCTGCAGGAGCTGTGTCCGCAAAAAGCTCTATCTCCCTGTAATTCCTCTCATCGGCATATTCAGTGAACGACACGGAAAGCTGATGATAGATCCACAGGACAGCGGAAATGAAGAGAAGCGCAATCACGAGGAACTGGATTATCTTCTTCTTTGTGAACATCTATTGATCCTGGAAGGACACCCTGCCCCTGCGGACAGGGTGTGATAGGCAATCAGCCGCGCTTGTTTCCGATCTCGCTTGTCCAGCGATCAAGGAGGCGGGCTTTGTTCTCAGGATCTCCATCCCATGCGAAATCCTGGTTTACCGTCTTGATATCATTGATTGAAAGCGCATCCGGATGCTTTGGAGCCCCGTCTGCTACGAGGACCACATACCACTCAGTGAAGATCTTCTGGGCATCCTCATCGCTTATGATCCAGTCATAGAGCTTCTTTGCATTGACCGGATCCGGTCCATTCTTCACGATGGACATCGATGCGAGCTCGAATCCCGTTCCTTCCTCTGGAGCTGTGATCTCCACATTCGCGCCAGCAGTCTTGAGCTTCACCTGGTCATGGGCATATCCGATAGCAACAGGAATCTCTCCTGTAGCAACGCTCTTTCCAGGAGCAGAACCCGATCTTGTGTACTGATCGATGTTCTTATCAAGCTCTGTCATATACTCCATCATCGCATCCTCGGAACCAAGAACGTAGATCATCGTTGTAAGAACGTTGTAAGCAGTTCCGGATGAGTTCGGGTTGGCCATTCTGATGTAACCCTTATACTCAGGCTTGAGAAGATCTGCCCATGAGTGAGGAACATCGAGGCCAAGCTCAGCGGCTCTATCGAGATTCGTGACGAATGTCAGGGGACCGACATAAAGACCGATCCAGTAGTTATCAGAATCACGATACTGCTCTGGAGTATTCCTTGAATAGCGGCTTACATATGGCTCTGTAAGTCCTTTACCCTTTGCTGTGATATGATCAAGGCCTACACCACCGACCCAGATCGAAGCCTGCGGATTGGAAGCCTCTGCCTCAAGTCTTGCTACGCACTCACCTCCAGAGAGACGTACGAAATTGACCTGTATGCCTGTCTCCTCCTGGAAGCGGGCAAACAAAGCAGCGGCAAGCGGCTCTTCAAGCGTCGTATAGGCATTGACAGACTCTGCAGCCATAGCAGGTACAACAGCGATAAGCGCCAGCAGCAATGCAATCAGAACCTTCTTCATTTGGTTTTCTCCTTTTGTTGTATTCAGGTTAACTGAGCATCTCCAGCGGGTCAACGAAAAAGACAAAAAGTGAGCAATATTGCTGCGGTGGCATATTGTTCCGCTTCGTCCTATAATCCCTGATATGGCTGAACGAGAAACTCTTGCATCCAGGCTTGGATTCATACTTCTGTCCGCAGGATGTGCAATAGGACTGGGGAACGTCTGGAGATTCCCATATATAACCGGACAATACGGAGGAGCTGCCTTCGTGCTGATGTATCTGGTCTTTCTTATCATCATAGGACTGCCTGTGATGGTAATGGAATTCTCCCTTGGACGCGCCTCCAGGAAGAATATCTCCCTTGCACTCAGAAAGCTTGAGCCTAATGGAACGAAATGGCATCTATATGGACCCGTGGCAATCGCTGGGAACTACCTTCTGATGATGTTCTATACGACGATCACAGGATGGCTTTTATATTACTTCGCATCATCGGCAATCGGCACGATCGAAGGATTTGACCCTTCTTCTTCCTCAGCATTCTTCTCATCCCTCCAGTCACGGCCTTCAATACAGATAATCTGGATGGCTATATCGATAATCACAGCATTCCTGATCTGCCTCGGAGGATTGAGGAACAGCGTTGAGAAAGCCTCCAAGATCATGATGATCTGCCTGCTTGCGATTCTCATCGTTCTGGCTGTCAATTCATGTCTTCTTCCGGGAGCCAGGGAAGGGCTTTCCTTCTATCTTGTGCCTGATCTTGAAAGAGCAAAGGAGGCAGGGCTTTCCGAGATTGTATTCGCAGCTATGAGCCAGGCTTTCTTCACACTCAGCATCGGAATGGGAGGAATGACGATATTCGGTTCCTATATCGGAAAAGAACAGTCGCTTACAGGAGAGTCCATAAGAATCATCGCTCTCGATACATTCGTAGCGATCACAGCAGGTCTCATCATATTCCCAGCCTGCTTCTCATTCGGCATAACCCCGGGGTCTGGTCCGGGACTTCTCTTCGTAACCCTTCCGAGCATCTTCTCCAATATGAATGGAGGAAGGATATGGGGCACTCTATTCTTCCTATTCATGACATTCGCTGCAATGACAACGCTTATCGCAGTATTCGAGAACATCATCGCTTACTGGATGGACAACCATGGCTGGTCACGCAAGAAGGCTGTGGCAGTCAATATGCCGCTTATGATACTCCTTTCAGTGCCATGCGTGCTTGGATACAACATCCTTTCCTCCTTCCAGCCACTCGGAGAAGGTACTGCAGTTCTTGATCTTGAGGACTTCCTCATCTCAAGCACGATAATGCCTCTTGGCTCCCTGCTGTTTGTCATATTCTGCGCCCATAATAGAGGATGGGGATGGAAGAACTTCATAAATGAAGCTGATACAGGAAAGGGAATAAAGTTCCCTTCATGGCTCAGAGCATATGTGAAATGGATGCTTCCCATCATAATCGGAGCCATCTTCCTCAAAGGCTACTGGGACATCTTCTCCAAGCTCTGATTCTAGTGATAGTATCGGAGCATGCGTGAACGTGAGACACTGGCATCCAGGCTGGGCTTTATACTGCTGTCAGCCGGATGCGCTATAGGACTTGGGAATGTCTGGAGATTCCCATATATAACCGGACAATACGGAGGGGCGGCCTTCGTACTGATTTACCTTGCATTCCTCGTCCTCGTCGGACTGCCTGTGATGATCATGGAGTTCTCCATAGGAAGGGCATCAAGGAAGAACATACACCTTGCACTGAAGAGTCTTGAACCCAAGGGCAGCAAATGGCACTGGTACGGCCCTGTAGCAATAGCCGCCAACTACATACTCATGTCCTACTATACTGTTGTCACAGGCTGGCTCCTGTACTATTTCGTATCGGCAGTCACAGGCAGTCTCAGCGGGATGACAGCAGAGACCGCTCCAGCATTCTTCTCCGATCTCCGTGGAAATGGGGCTGCGCAGTTCATATACACAGCAATAGCGATAGCTATCGGATTCCTCATCTGCTCAGGAGGACTGCGGGGAAGCGTTGAGAAAGCATCGAAAGCGATGATGGCATCGCTGATCATACTGATAATACTCCTCGCCGCAAATTCTCTCATGATCCCGGGATCCTCCGAAGGACTGGCTTTCTACCTTGTACCTGATATAGAACGGCTGAAGGCGGCAGGAGTATGGGAAGCTGTATTCGCAGCAATGAGCCAGGCATTCTTCACACTTGGCCTCGGCATCGGATCGATGGAAATATTCGGCTCATACATCGGAAAGGAACAGTCGCTTACCGGGGAGTCGATAAGAGTCATCTCCCTCGATACTTTCGTAGCGCTCTTCTCCGGGCTGATCATCTTCCCTGCCTGCTTTGCATACGGGGTGCAGCCAGAAGCGGGCCCGGGACTGCTCTTCGAGACACTGCCGAATATATTCTCAAGGATGTCAGGGGGCAGAATCTGGGGAAGCCTTTTCTTCCTCTTCATGGGATTCGCTGCGATGACAACACTTGTCGCAGTATTCGAGAACATCATGTCATTCTGGATGGATAACCTCGGATGGACAAGGAAGAAAGCAGCTGCAGTCAACTTCATCATCGTTCTCCTGGTATCGCTGCCTGCAATACTCGGTTACAGCGTATTCACATCGTTCATGCCGCTGGGGTATGGCACAAGCGTACTCGATCTTGAGGATTTCATCATCTCAAGCACGATAACCCCGCTTGGCTCAACCCTGCTTGTGATATTCTGCTCGCACCGCTATGGGTGGGGATGGAAGAACTTCATAGAGGAAGCAGATGCAGGGAACGGCATAAAGTTCCCGAAAGCATTGAAAGTCTATGTCCAGTGGATACTTCCGCTTGTGATCCTTGTGCTGTTCGCAAAAGGATACTGGGATATCTTCTCAAAGCTCTAGCCCTGAAGCGGGAATCTCCCTTTTCCAAGTACTGCGGAAGAGGGAGATCATCGACTGCTTCAGCTCCTCTTCAGATACTCTGTAGGAGGCACTCCCTCGACTTTTCTGAAAACCTTGGAGAAGCAATAGACATTGCTGAAGCCGAGAGCAATAGCGATATCCGCAATCCTGGCATCGTGGTTCTGATCCATTATCTCCTTAGCTCTTTCGATCTTCATAGAGTTGATATAATCGACAAGGCTGATACCCATGATGCGCTTGAAGCTCTTCGACATATATCCTGATGAAACACCTGCGAAATCAGCAACATCATCAAGGGAGATCCTCTCTGCGACATGGGCTATTACATATTCCCTGGCTTTATCCGCTACATTGCTCCCTGTACCGCTTCTGCTTTCAATAAGACCCAGCAAGCTATCGGAGACATCATCGATGAAAGCAAGTGATTCCGTGCGTTTTGATATGAAATCGATATTATCAAAGAGATCCATCCATGAGCGGTCCCCTGAAAGCCCTATTGCGGACAGCCCGCTGGAGATCGCAGAGCTGAGCGCAGCTGTCATGAAGGAAAACTGGCTTAGGCTATGATCAGAGTTCTCCATGGCGCTTCTTATGATCGAGAAGCAAGCCCTGCAGCTGGCTATATCGTGCTTCGATATGGAATTCTCAAGACGAGGGAATACGGAATCTATATCAAGTGAGGAAGGAACGATGGAGTTCTGATCCTTCCCGAGATAGGATGCCATAAGGCCCATCTCCAGCATGCTTCTTGCCCTTCTGAGGCCATCGCGGCCGGACATTACAGGAGTTCTGATGAATTCTGGGCAGAGACCTGTAACCATAGAGGATGCGGATCTGACCTTGGCCTCGACATGGGCAGCAGAAGCTTCCCATGTATTCGGAGCAATTCCTGAGATGAAGTAGATCAGCGTTCCGGCCTTTCCTGCCACCGGGACAACCGGCCAGAATGAAGAGAATGCTGATGGCAGTATCTTCCCGACGATATCCTCTTCCCAGTCATGAAGCCTTGCATAATCCTCCCTGCTCCACTGCTTATCAAGGCTGGAAGGAGGAAAAGATAAGACGAAGGCAACGAATGCGAAGTCCTGAAGAATACCCCGCTCATGGAGAAACGACCTTGTCTCCTGCGGTATATCCCTCATGATCATAAGGCTGGATATGACTGCAGGAAGGCTATCCCGTCCGGCATCGTTACTGTAGATACCATAGCTTTCCCTCCTTTTGAGAGATTCGCTCTCTGCTTTCTCAAGAGCCTTCGCAAGCCTGCTGCCATCAAGCTCGGTCTTCAATAGATAATCTGAAACACCATAGCCTATTGCCTCTTTCGCAAGACTGAACTCTTCTAGACTGGTCAGGATGATGAAGACTATCTCCGGAAACTCCTCGCTGCACTTCCCCGCAAGCGCAAGACCATCCATCACGGGCATCTTTATATCTGTGATCACGATATCGGGATGCTCACGCTCAATGATCGAATAAGCCTCCTCCCCGTTCCCTGCCGCTCCAATGATCTCCGCATCTGCTTTTTCCCAGTCTATAAGATGCCTTATCCCGGAAAGGATAATAGGTTCGTCATCGACAATAAGCACTCTGTATCCCATCATTTCTCAGCCCTTATCCTGACAATAGCCTTTGTGTACTGCCCTTTCACCGATTCGAATGAAAGACCATACTCTTCCCCATAGACAAGCCTGATCCTCTCATTGATGTTTCTCACCCCCACTCCTGTCATATCTGTCTTCGAATGCTTCCTTTCATCGAAGATATGGGCTATCTCCTCCTCTGTCATGCCAACACCGTCATCGGTCACAGAGATCTCAAGGACACCGTTCTCTGCTTTTGCCTCTATCATTATCGTTCCGCACCGTCCCGAAGGCTCGATCCCATGGAATATGGCATTCTCGACAAGAGGCTGGAGCGTGAACTTCTGTATCAGATAATCCTTCATCTCCTCTGGAATCCTATATGTTATCTCATACATGCCCATATAACGGACCTGCTGGATTCCATCGTAATCCTGAAGGAGGGAAAGCTCATCCCGGAGAAGAATCCTGTCACTGCTTCCTTTTGCAAGATTACGCAGAAGAGTGGACAGCCCCCTGCTCATCTTTGCGATTCCATCATTGCGCTGGACTTCCGCAAGATAATGCATGGACTCAAGCGTATTATAGAGAAAATGGGGATTGACCTGCATCTGCAGCATGCTGATTTCCATTTTCTTCTTCTCCTCGAAGAGAATCTCATTCCGTTTCAGGAGATTCGAGGATGAAAACGCTCATATCATTCACCGTTCTTCCGATATCGGCCATCTCATCATTGCCCTCTTCGATTGCTTTGTCGGTATAGCCGAAATCCCCTGTATCGATAAGATACTCGATGTGCTTTACAAGTCTTGTCGATGTCCTGGTCAGATAACGCGAAAGGAATACAGAGAGAAAGATGAAGAGCAATGCAGATGCAATAAGGATGACTAGGAATACGACAAGCCCATATGCAGAGGCTAGTCCGAGAGGTGCCTTATCCATGAAATGCACAGCTCTGTACCCTGGAATCGCAAGCGGATAATCAAGCCGGGCCCATGCATTCCCATTATTGAACTCATCCCTGACTGCGGAAGGATATGAATCATCATCGGAGACAATGTATGTATTCTGCATTGATAGCGGAAGGATCTCATTGAAGATATCGATTGCTATCTCAGTATAGACATACGCATCCGATCCGCGGACCTTGCCATATGCAACAACCGCAGCCTCTTTCGGGCTGTTTATCGTTTCCGAAAGCATAAGGCTCACGACAGCCCCTTCTGGAAACGAGAGCGATGCAAAGCTCTCCGATGAGAGAATCCTTTCTATATCCTGAGGATCTCCGCTCCTCCATCTGACATGCTGGAATGAGATATCACGGTCAGGGCTGAAGTGCTCAGAATGGATGAGAGCATATCATCCTTTGACCTTACAGGGGCATATGAGAAAGAAAAGGGACTTGGAAGATATATCAGGACAGCAGAGTTCTCCAGGAAATCAGAGAGGATAACTATAACTGAGGATTTTGATTCAACCATCCCCGCTGTTCTATCTCTGATCAGTATTGAGAAACCTGCATTCAGCGGAGAAAGCATACTCTGGAATACATTCCAGGCAGTATTCGATACCTCAGTTGAATGCATCTTGGATACAATATCCATAACAGATGAAAGGCTGAGAAAAGCCTGGCCGGATACAATATACAGGACGCTGGTGGCATTGCCCCATTCAGCATCGTGGACAATAAGCTTTACAGGAAGAAGGAAATGAGGATCAGCATATTGAGGAATGGATCAGAGATCGCAAAGACTGAAGGCGTGAAAGAGGCATATCTTGTCTTCAGGGAAGAGTATAAGGAAGGCGATGCAATACAGCTGATCCCAGACCATAAGGGATTCATCACATTGCAGTTCGATGCAGTACTTGGAAGGGCAACCGTGCTATCGGACGGGAAGCCTTTCACGATGTCCGTGCCATTCGGGCAGAAGCATGATTGCTACCATGAAACGGTATTCAGAGGATCCAAGCACTTTCTCTGGGCCCGGGAAGCATATGAATGGGAGCACGATAGCTACAGGAATCTGGCTCTCAATCCATACGATTGCTATGAGAACGGATCGCTTTTCCCACACGCAAAGGCAAATATTGAGACCAGGGGCGAGTCGGTATTCGCTGCAAGGAACGCCATTGACGGCATCGTCGCATCAGACGGACACGGGGAATGGCCATGGTCCAGCTGGGGTATAAACAGGGATCCTGATGCAGAGCTCTCTCTTGATTTCGGCCGCGATGTGATCATAGACAGGATAGTCTTCTATACGCGTGCAGACTTTCCTCATGATGCATGGTGGACAGAAGGCACCCTGACATTCTCTGATGGATCGGTGCTCATAGCAAAGCTGGAGAAGAAGGATGGACCGCAGGAGATATCATTCCCTGTAAAGCGCGTATCATCGCTGAAGCTCTCAAAGCTCATCAAGGCAGCAGATCCATCACCGTTCCCTGCCCTCATCCAGCTCGAAGTCTACGGCATGGATGCCTGAAAAAGAGTGGGCATATGTCTGTCAGATTACCAGGGCCTTCCCTCCGTGGATTGCCCTGGGGAGCAGGATATGCATCCTCCTGTGGAGGAGATCTGCAAGCCTTAAATCATCACTGTAGATGTTTATATAGAAATGGATTTTCCTATAACATTGTAAGAACCTTTATAAAAAACAGGCATATTTTATAAACATTTCCGGAATCTTTATAGAAAAAGGCCTTTTCCTATAACAATCAATGCTCGACTTTCAAAAAATCAGTATCTGAATCCATGAGTATTCTCATCATGCTTACATTTACATAATAACTGTCTCTTCCGATACGCACCTTTTCAAGTAGATTATCCTCTGCAAGGATATCAAGGTATTTCCGGGCGGTAAGATATGAAACACCAAGCCTCTCCTTAAGGATTCCTATTCTTGTATAAGGATAAGAGAACAAAACGTTTATCAGATCCTGACTATAAAACGAAGGATGGCTATCCCGTATCCTGTGCTTATATTCCACCATCATGTTCCGAAGGGAAGTCACAATCTCCCGAGTCAATCTGGAAGTACGAATAACCCCTTCCAGCATGAAAAGCACATACTCCTCCCATTGCTCCGCATTGCTGTAATTCCTTACATCCTGAAGATATCTGTAATATAGTCCCTTGTTGATATTTATATACCTCGATAAATACAGAACAGGATAATTAAGTAATCCCTCATGCAATAGGTAGAGAATATTCAATATCCTACCAGTTCGACCATTGCCATCATAGAAAGGATGTATGCTCTCAAACTGGTAATGCAGTATCGCCATCTTAACCAATGGATCTGCATTCCATGCCGTATCATCATTGAAATACAATAGGAAATTATCCATCAATCCCGGAATATCATTCGGCATTGGCGGCTCATAGACAATCTCATTAGTCCGGTCATTCACCAAAGCTGTGCCAGGAAGCTTACGCAGCCCCGCATTATTGGATTCGATAACAGACTGGATCTCTTCGATGCAGCTAAGCGAAAGGATTTTTCTTTGGTTGTATATATGATAGCCACGCATTATCGCATCTACATAATGAAGGACTTCCTTCGTAGCGGGTTTTATCTCCGTGAACTCCGGATTTGCTATAGCTGTATAGATATCAGCATGTGTCGTGATTATATTCTCTATCTCCGAGCTATCCTTCGCCTCCTGAAGCGCAAGCGTATGCACAAACACACCCTGATTTGGAATGGAATCACAGACACCATTAAGAATAGCCAGCTCCCTATGGGCAACAATCAGCTTCTTAAGGATCTGTGTTGTTTCGAAATCAAATAATACGGGCAGTTTATCCATGGTTTTCCTCTCAATCAGTATCCATCAGAAACAAATCCGAAGCAATAACATTTATAAATTCAATTATATTTTTATAAATAAAATTAGTCATAAGTACCAATCAGCCGATGGTTTGACCAAGCCATATAATGACTTGTATCCCTTGTGCACCTTAATCTGGAACAGATGCAGAAAGCACTCGGACTCCCATTAGATGAGATAAGGACAACGGCAAAGAATTATCTCCATCAGCTCAGAAAAGAAGTGAATACGAGGCTTTCATCGTTTTTAAAGCTTACAGGCATCAGAGAACAGACCTCCCCATTCGAACAGACACCTACTCTCAAGATAAAAAGATTCCTGTATGAGAAGAAGCGGTGAAAACCGCATTTGGGATGGTAACAGAACCATGAAATAAATTATTTCCCCTTGATTTCTCTCAATCTGGAATCAAATGCTTCACTAGCGATATAGCTTATCAGCCTTTTGTTCCGGGGAAGCCTCTCAAGCAAGCCAAGCTTTACAAGATTCTCCAGATCTGTTCGAATCGTCTTCTCTGTAACACCAAGAGAAGCAACAAGTTCTTTCGATGTGAAAACGCTACGTGGCTTATCATGATATATCTTTATGATCCTGGCCTGTCGTTCATTGATTCCACCTATATTCCTGAACTCAAACAGAGCCTCTTCCTCATTCTGTTTTCTGTGAAGATATTCCTTTAAATCATCAAAAGATCTCTGCAGGGCATTGAGATTATATTGTATGAAATAACCAAGGTCCCCATCATCCGTTTCAGTATATGCAAAGGCCTTCTCGTACTGTACCTTTGTCTTATATATATTTCTGGAAATCGACATGAACTCAATCAGCCAATACCCTTTTTTAAGCATGAACCAATAAAACAATGAACGGGCTGTCCTACCATTCCCGTCCACAAAAGGATGCAAATAGGAAATCATGAAATGAATTATGATTGCCTTGACTATAGGATGGATAAACACTGTTCCATCGTTGTTTGCAAAATCGCAGAGAAAACCAATTCCACTCTCAATCGAAGAATAATCGGGAGGAAAATGCACGACATCACCGGAAACACTATCCGCAACGACGATATCATTGTTCTCACGGAACCTACCCTCATTCTCCTTATCATCAAGCGTACCTTCCGTAATCCGCCTATGGATTTCCAGAATAAATTCTTTCGACAAGGAAACATCCCTATTTTTCCTGAGATATTCTATCGTCTCATAATTATTTATAATCATCCTCTGACTTTTATCCATGGGTTTCGCCCGCGTCCGGATCATTTCCTTCGCTTTTTCACGGGTCGTAACCGCCCCCTCCATTTTGCTTGAAGCTATTGCTTCTTCTGCTATCGAACTTAACAGATAGTAGTTCATTCTGTTCGCCGGAATAGTACCAAAGGAAGATAAGGTTCCTCCAGAATTCAAATCAAATTCATGAAGCATCTTCCGCATAGAATTCGTCTCATTGAAAGTGAACCGCTTTCCTGCAAAATTCAGCGGATTGCCTCGCCTGGTGAATCTTACGGCTGACCAGAAATCCGTTTCATCCACACCATCAGGTATTTTATACTTGGCTTTATCCCAATATAGATATTTATCGTTAATATCCTCAATCAATCTCCTATATTCATCATTAAGGAGAATGTGGATAACCGATTTGCCTAATGACTTTACTGATGGGGGATTTTCTATCATGGATAAATCATATCAGGAAACAAAGCAGAGAGGAAGGAAATTAAGGGAAATTTACGGAAAATTTCCCCTAATTTCACCATCCAACCAACTTGAAGATTCTGAACAAAAGGCAATGAACTACCGCGAGCAGAGCCATCGTGGTGTCCTCCTAAAGCGCCGTCCTTCTCCCTAATTCTAGGGCTCAGGCTGCCCCGATGAAAAGCACCGGGGGTATTGAACCCTGCGCTTCCGGGGCTATTCGTCTCGCCACCTGCACGAATAAACCTGAAACTTTCAAACCTACATCACTGTAATACGCTGTCAGCAAGCAATATCGGAAGCATATAAGGAGGATACTTCTTAACATCCCCGCCGATAGAAAAATTCTTCGGATGAATGATGATCGAATTTCCAATACGCCCCTTAAACTGTTCAGAAAATACATTAAGAGAAGAGGTTGTGTAATTCTTGGAGGATTTCACTTCAACAGGAAACACCTTGAAATCAAGTTTGCTGCCATTGGAAAGCAGGAAATCAATCTCAATATCATTCCTTTTTTTGACTTCATTATAATGAGAATAGAAGTACAGCTGGCGTCCCGCGGCTGTAATCATCTGGGCAATGACATTCTCATACAGCATCCCTTTGTTCATTGACAGACGCCCATCCATAATTGCACGGTACAAACTGTTATCAGCAAGCTCATTTTCAGAGAAGGCAAGGCTTACAAGAAGGCCGGTATCCCCCATATAAGATTTTACGCTGCTCTCGTTTAGATTCAGCGCAAAGCCAACTGATGGATCATTGCATTTGTAACACAGATTGCAGATCATCGAATCAGCAAGCCAGAAAAGAGGTTCATCATACTTTGAGAACTCGCCATTACTGTCAAACTTTGAAAGTACGATCTTTTTCTCATGAGTAGATAGTGCCGCAGGAATATGTTCAAAGATTGCAGATACCTTAGAGCTATATTTCTTGGCTGCCTTCTTGATATCATCCCTGTATAAATCAATGATTGCTCTCTTCTCCTCATCCGCAGTACAAAAATCCCTATTTGATGAAAGATAGGCATCAACACTTTGAGGCATTCCTCCGACAAGCATGTACTCAAGGAAAATCCTCATGAGTTTCTCATGGCTATATCTCTCCAGTGCAATCTCTTCCCTGAAGCACTCAGAGGCATAGTCCCAGAGGACATCATCATGCAATGCCCAAATGAACTCTTCAAAATCCATAGGATACATCTTCAGCTTCATCTCTTCTGAAGGGATGACTATGTCTTCCACATTCTCCTTAATTGAGATGAGAGAGCCTGTTGAAAGAATATCGTACCGTCCATCTTGCACTAAATATTTCGTTGACTCCCTAGCTCGTGGAAATTTCTGTATCTCGTCAAACACAATCAGGGATTTACGAGGATATAGCCTCACACCTGTCTGGAGCGAAAGCATCTGATAAAAGATATCAAGATTATCAAGATGGTCAAAAGCAGCAAGAATTGCCTTTGGAGCTTTAGAAAAGTCTATTAGGATATAGGAATCATACTCATTTTGCGCAAACTTCTCAGCCACTGTTGATTTTCCTACCCGTCGGGCACCTTCTATGAGAACGGATTTCCTACCTTGAGAGACACTCTTCCAATTGAGTAGCTTTTTATAGATTTTACGTTGGAATTCCATACTTGCCTCCACCGTAATTATACGCGGGCATCGTCTAACCGCAAAGTAAATTCTACAAAAATTACCGTCTACCTGCAATGTAATTTAAAGCAAAAATACCATCATCCCGCATAGTACTACTTGGATTATAACAGTGATATATAACACTGTTATAGCAGAACGTGAAATGAGATTACTCAATATCTCTGATCATCATTTCTGTATCTATTCATGCCCTGAAATGACTTTTCTCATCTCTGGCAAGGCAAGCTCCGCTTTCTTGATTGCAGAGAGGATGCAAGACTTATCTTCTGGTGTGTAGTACATGATGCGGAACTTCAGCCTGGCAAGCTCGGGAATGTAGATGGCAAACCTCTTTGCAAGTACATCCGCCGATGGAATGACATCTGCTCTGTATGTAATGAGTATGCTACCCGTTTCAGGATTACGCTCCACCCCTGTCACGATTCCCGAAGCCTTGAACAATGCGATAAGCGCTCCTGCTATATCATCATCACGGAACATCCTGTGACGCAGTCTGATACGGCCCGGAATGAAGCTGGTGACGATTCCCATCAGCGAGCCTCCTTCAGAATAGGCCGGGATGCCCTGAACGCAAAAGCCACCGTTGAGGCATTGTGAAGCAGGGCAGACATGGACGGAGAGACAAAACCCAGAAGGCCGAGAATTATCAGAGAGGTGTTCACCAGGACAATATTCCTGTTTCCTTCTTTGATCCTCTCCAATAAGCCATTGCCCAGAGCTCTGAGCGTAACAACACCTTCCAATCCGTTCTCTCCAGAGAGGACCACATCAGCTGTCTCTCCTGCGATTGCGGCACTTTCACCCATCGCTATTCCCGTATCGGCCGAGGCCAAGGCAGGGGCATCATTGATTCCATCACCAAGCATCACGACCTTATGCCCAGCTTCTCTGTATTCACGGACATAACGGCTCTTGTCCTCAGGCAGAGCTCTGGAAATATAATGATTAAGACCTGCACTCTCTGCGACAGCTCTTGCCGCTCCCTCGTCATCACCTGTGATCATCACACATTCCCTTATGCCGCTTTCCCGCAGTTTTGATACCACAGAAGCAGCATCTGTACGCATGGGGTCCGAAAGAGCGAATACCGCAAGCAGCCTTCCCTCCTCTGCCATATACAGGAGGGACTCGCCATTCCTTATCGCCTCATTCTGGATCCTATCCAGCCCTTCCGGAATCTCCGTATGCTCATCAAAGAAAATGAAATGCCTGCTACCTATCAGCACTCTGCGCTTTCCTATATAGCTCGCAATACCATGGGCGACAATATACTCAACCTGAGCATGTCTCTCAGGATGATCAAGGTTCCGCTCATCTGCTGCCTTCACAATTGCCTTCGCAACCGGATGAACATAGTGCTCCTCAAGACAGGCAGCTAAACGCAGGAGATCATTCTCGCTTTCATCAGAAAAACAGATTACCCTGGAAAGCACTGGAGAGGCGTTTGTCAGCGTGCCTGTTTTATCAAAGATAACTGTATCAGCTTTGGCTATCTCCTCAAGGAACTTGCCGCCTTTCACCAATAATCCATGCTCTGCAGCCTCTTTCATTGCACTAAGCACGGCTATCGGAGCAGTCAGTTTCATAGCACAGGAGTAATCAACCATCAGCGTAGAGAGAATCTTCGCCGTATTCCTTGTGAATAGCATAGTCAAGGCTGTAAGAATGAAATTGTACTTAACAAGCTTGTCAGCAAGGAGTTCTGTACGTTTCTGGGAAGAGACTTTAAGCTCACTTGATGTGTCAATCTCTGAAAGTATCCTGCTTACCTTTGTTTGGCTTCCCACATGACGCACAAGTACATATATCTCCCCTTCCTCCACAAAGGTCCCTGCAAAGACTGTACTCCCCGCCTGCTTTTCAACAGCAAGCGGTTCTCCTGTTATCGTTGCCTGGTTCACGAGAGCCTCACCCCGGGAGACTTCCCCGTCTGCATGTATAGCATCGCCTGTACGGACAATGATGGTATCACCGGCATGGATTGCAGAAAGAGGTCTTACTTCTTCACGTTCCTCATCAACATAGACATGGACATTTTCTTTTCCGGAGAACATTGTAAGGGCAAGATCATCGAGGCTCTTTCTCTTGGTAAATTCCTCTATCGTCTCTCCAACTGAAAGCAGGAAGCTGATGTTCTCAGCAGTCTTTCTGTTTCCTGATGCAAGAGCAACCGTGATTGCGGCGGCGTCAAGAAGACGAGTATCAGAAATCTTCCCGGAAAGAAGGCATTTCGCACCCGATAATATTCTGGGTGATAAATTCCTTATACGGAATATTGTCCTTATTGATGTTGGCAAGAGTCTTCTCATCAAATAAGAAATTGTCATTGCCGCCAATGTACTGCCAAGGCTGACAGTCTTTTCAGGCACCGGCACAGAAGCAAGCATTGCCTCGTCATCAAGATACCGGCCATCAAGGGCCTGGAAGAAAGCCAAAACCTCTTTTTCGCTTATTCTATCAGTGGAATACATCACTAGAAAGGTACCCACAACAGGATTGAATGATACATGGTTTATTCCATCCTGTGCTGCAATAAGATTCTCCGCCAGAGCTGCCTGCCTCGGAGTCACAGCTCTGCTATTATATTCAAGTCTTATACGGCCCGGTATAGAATGTCTGATCTTATAATACATGATGGATTATCCTTAAAATGCTCCCCGCCTAAGACGGAGAGCATAGCTTAGTTTGCGGAGGAAGCAGCCTGAGCAGCCTGATACTCTGCTTCGGCAGCGGCGTCCTCAGCATCCTCCTTGATGGATTCAACGAAAGCAGATGCATCTTTCTTGAGCTGCATGCCGGCACTTACCAACCTGGAAGCACCCTTCCTGAAAGCAGGTGTCTGCATGAATGTCACAAGAGCTGCACCAGCCACCGCTCCGACAAGGAAAGCCGTAACTGTCTTGTTCATAGATTAGCCTCCACTAACTCCAGTATGATATCACCATGGTTAGCCAAGAGCAACTGCTTCAAAAGCCATCAATCGTATATTCAGTAACGACAAGGACAATGATTATTCCAACCATAAGATTTTTATGTAAGAAAAACAGCATACCGATACGGGACTGTCTGATATGAAACCGATAATCCTTATATTCTTATATGCCTTTTATCCTGACTTTCCCTGAATGCCAGAGCCACAGGCAGTCAATCATCTGTCATCCATGCCAATCTTTGTATTATTTTCGTCCATAGAGGAGCTTTGAACCGGACAGCATCAGAACCATGGCTTCCTTTTTTCCTAAGAATACACCATCGGTCGTATCAATCACTCTTACTTCACTATAGCCCATATCCCTGAGACGCCCAGCGAATGCTGAAATATCCCCATACTTGCTTTCCGTCATGATGTCATGGATTGCAAATACCCCACCCTTTTTCAGCACTCTCAACGTCTCAAGGAGAAGAGCATGTCTGTCCTTCTGCGGGATATTGTGATAAACATAATTACTTGTGACAGCATCGAAAGACTCATCTGGGAAAGGAAGCCTACGGGCATCACCCTGGACAAAGCTTACATTACTGACCTCTTCTGCTACTGCATTTCTCCTGCAGAGATCCATGCTGAATGATGCATATTCCTTTCCCCAGCGGTCCAGTCCTGTAACGAATGATCCTGGATTTCTCTTTGCAACAGCAATAGCCAGAGCTCCGCTCCCGCATCCGACATCGAGTACAGAACTACCATTAGTGATCTTTATATAATCTGCGATCCCGCTGATTATCCTTCCCGCAATCCGCTTCGTACCATCGTAGGAAAAAGCCCGATACGCATTCACGCTCCATGCGAGATAGAGCGCAGACACGACAAAGAGAACAACCAGACAGATTGTAAGCATCAGCGGTGCTGTCCATGACAATGACAACAGGAAGAAGAACACTGACAGTACAGTCAGTGCAGTGAGAGTGACAATCAGTCCTCGCGGAACCCAGTTCCTGTAATCTGCATTCATGGCTTCATTCCTTTCACAAGACATGCCTGGCCTTTCATCTGGCTCTCAATATGAACAAACCCCGCATTGCAGAAAAGCGAACGGAGTTCTCCCGGAGAATAGACAGTCATTCCACTTATCCTGTCAGACCAGATTCTTGCTTTATTTTTATCAGAAGTCTCTACAGCAACGGCCAGCCAGGAACCACTGATCAATGTCCTGTATATCTCTGAAAGAGCTTTATCCGGAGCTTTCCAAAAGTATATTGACTCACAGGAGAGAGCAAGACTGAATGTCTCATCAGGAAAAGGAAGGGAAACCGCATCTGCTTTTCGGACTTCTATCCTTCCTGGATGCTTTTTCTTAAGCTCCCCACACATCCGGACGCTCTCATCACTGATGTCGATACCATATGTCTTAATAGACGGAAATTCATTAAGAATCCGCTCCATCAGGGCTCCTCCTCCGCAGCCTACATCAAGGACGATTCCGATTTCCGGAAGATGGACATTGCCCAGAAGCCATCGGTAAATGTATGCATGTCCTTTGTTCATACTTTTGAGAACAAACCGTCCAAGCTTATTGCTCTCAGGACGTCCACAATTATTCAGATAGCGTGTAAACATATATTCCTTCAGCCTCCAAAAATTGGTTAGCTATTGCTAACTATATACTTCTTACACTCATTCGTACAAGGGGATAACATTGATAATATGCTGTCGGAAATTCTTTCCTCTTGCGTATTGATTGCAATAAATGGAAACTATCCCCATGAAACAATGCATGGATGCAGACAATCTGCATAGAAGGCTCAGGAAAATAATCGGTCAGGTACAGGCAATCGAAAGGATGATAGATGAGGACATTCCCTGCGAGGATATCCTTTCGCAGATGAATGCGGCTAAATCCGCATTGAACAAGTGCGGTCAGATTGTTCTGGAAGGTCACATACAGCACTGTGTCCGGGACGGAATAGAACATGGGGACGCAGAAAAGACCATAAAGGAATTCACAAAAGCCGTCGAGCGATTTGCAAATATGAACTGAT
>CALXKS010000026.1 GCA_944389015.1 uncultured Spirochaetaceae bacterium | reverse complement strand
AGAGAAGCGAGTCCCTCCGGAAACAAAGGATTCCTACAGAGAAGCGGAAGGAATGCCTGAAGCTCTTTGAAGAGGGTTATGGCTACAAGAAGACGGCGCAGCTTGCGGGACTGAACCTGTATACGGTTAGGGACTACAAGAGGCGCTATGCCTCGGGTGACAACACCTGGGCGGAGCGGGGAGGAAGATGATCCCTGCAAATGAATATGGGAGTTTGAGATATAAAATCAATCTCTTCTATTAATTATCTGTTGGGTGCGCCGCTTGGTGCACCCTTCATGCAATTCAGTATCTTTCTTGATTCTGGATTATATTGGAAACTTTCAGCATGAGAGCGGAAGATATCAGTCAGATGGAACTATCAAGCCTTTCCGTAGTTGCTCAATGCGATATCTCTAGAATTGGAGGAGGTGTTGTCAACCCGACATTGGATATTCTTCAGAAACTCTGAAAAGTGCTTGTTTTCGGTATCCGTATTTCAAAAGAAACAAGGTAGTATCATCGTAACTTATTTCTTTCTACCTTATATTTGTTTGATGAGAATCTGGAAAATCAAGTGAAAAACAATCTAATTCTCTATAATATAAACAAAAAATTATTTGATTCTTTCTTGATATTTATTTGACAGTTATTTGATTGCATATTATATATATCTATATGCGTACAGATTATGATTACATCGCTCTTGTTGACTATCTTAGAAGTTATGACTCGGAGGAAGAGTGGTTTGAATTCAAGGTTGATAACATCAATCCTGAAAGGATAGGAGAGTATATTTCTGCATTGAGCAATTCCGCCCTTCTTTCGGATCATCCGTTTGGTTATCTGATCTGGGGTATAGACGATAGTACTCATGAAGTTGTGGGAACGTCATTCAATCCTGGAATAGCAAAAAAGGGAAATCTGGAGCTTTTGAATTGGCTTGCACTGCAGATAGTACCACGGATCGTCATTGATTTTATTGAGCTTGATGGCTGGAATGGCAAGCATGTTGTCGTCCTGGAGATTCCTGCCGCTTCATCAGCTCCTGTACGTTTTCATGGCACTGAATATATCAGAGTTGGATCGAATATACAGGAGCTATCGAAGTATCCTGAGCATGAGCGTGAGCTATGGCGGAGATTTGATCGGTTTCCTGCTGAGATGAGGATTGCAAAAAGCGGATTGCGGGTAGGGAATCTGAATGAGTTTCTTGTATTCGATGCTTATTTTATAATGCAGGATCTTCCTATGCCGCTGTCTATTGAAGGTATGGTTGATCGCTTCATTGAGGAGAAATTCATTATCAAGGCAGATAATGGTACTTATTCGATAACTGTGCTAGGTGCATTGCTCTTTGCAAGGAATCTCCTTGATTTTCCGTCAATTGCTTCGAAGGCCATCCGGGTGATTTCCTATAGCAGGGATAGCCGGATTGAGGCTTTGAGCGATGTCACTGCAAAAGAAGGCTATGCAATCTCTTTTGATCAGATCTGCAATCGTATCTATGATATTATCCGAGTTCCTGAAGTAATCAGAGGAGGCCGGAGAGAAGAGCCAATGCTGTTTCCTGCTGTATCTATAAGGGAACTTGTTGGTAATCTTCTTATTCATCAGGACTTATCAATTGCAGGATCAGGTCCGCTCGTTGAGCTTTTTCCTTCAAGAATAGAAGGGAGCAATCCCGGGGCTCTTCTCGTTCCGAGAGACAGGATCATCGATGCACCTCCACGTGTGAGAAATGAAGCTCTAGCTGCTTTCCTCAGACGGATCCGCATATGCGAGGAAAGAGGCAGCGGTTTTGACAGAATGGAGGAGGGGATGGCAAGCATGCACCTTCCATCCCCATTGGTAGAATCAGGTTTTGATTTTACCCGCGTGAAACTTTTAAGGTACGATGATTTCTCATCATGGATGAATGAAGACCGCATACGTACTTGTTATATTTCGACATGTCTTAAGTATATTGAATCGGTTCCTGTCTCGAATGCGATTTTGCGAGAGCGCTTCGGTATCGATGAAAAGAACAGTGCTGTTGTCTCAAGAATCGTCAAAGAGGCGATTGATGATAATCGTATAAAACTCCTCGATGCTTCTACAGGACCTAAATCCAGACGATATGTCCCTTATTGGGCCTGAGTTTATTTGATGAGAATCTGGAAAAACAGCTGTATTTCAATGTAATTCTTTGCAATATAAATAACAATTTGTTTGATTGTTGCTTGATAGCAATTGAAGGATAAAGAATAATGCTCCCGGTTTCCCAGGAGCATTGCTGTAAGCTTTATCTTACTTTCTTGCTTCTCTCTCGAGCGCAAGTGTGATGGTCGTTGCATCACAGAGCTCAGTTGGACCATAGTACTGGATAGCACCAGGATTCCTGAAGCATGTATCATTTGCCCACTCCTCTCTGTGTTCAGCAAAGTACTGGAACGGTCTGCCATCAAGCTCTACAAGTGCCTTCTTGATAACAGGCTTGTCCTGGCCTCCACGGCGCTCCATGTTCATCATCTTCGTGATCGGCATACCACCAGCTTTCCATTCATCAACGCCGCCATCGAGAGAGCGGATAGTTGACATATATCCTGTGTATCCATTCTGGATGAGGAGGAATGCTGTGTAGCCGAGGCTGTAGCAGTAATCAGCATCGAAGTTCGATGGGAATGCAGCTCTTCCCTCATAGCCGAAGAAGTGTGTCATCGAGCTGAACTTGCCGATGTACTTTCCTTCAGCCTTGAGCTCCTTGAGACGGTTCTCTGTGAGAGTTGCAAGAAGCTTCTCTGTCTCGATTCTTGAGACCTGGACGTTTCCATGCGGGTCACGGTCCATAAGAAGCTGCTGCTGGATATCCTCAGGAAGGATAGAGAATACGCTCATGGACTCGCTGGAAAGCTCTGCAGAGAGGAATCCAGTCTTCTCTTCCCATGTTCCGAGAGCTGCGAACTGATCGCCTTTGGCTGCAAGAGTATCATTGAGTTCTGCGATGAGCTTCTTCATCTCTGGAATGAACTCGATAAGTCCTTCTGGAACGACAACGACACCGAAGTTCATGCCCATTGCTGCTCTATGCACGACACTGTCGACAATGCTGTCTGCAACAGATGAAAGACTGATGCCTTTCTCCTCAACCTCTTCAGAGATGAGACAGACATTTGGATGTGTCTGGAGAGCGCACTCAAGGGCAATGTGCGATGCAGAGCGGCCCATGAGCTTGATGAAGTGCCAGTACTTCTTTGCGGAGTTGGCATCTCTCATGATATTTCCGATAAGCTCAGAATATGTTTTAGTAGCTGTATCGAATCCGAAGGATGCTTCGATGTCCTCATTCTTGAGATCTCCATCGATTGTCTTCGGGCATCCAATCACCTGTACAGGAACATCATGATCAGCAAAGTACTCTGCAAGAACTGCGGCATTTGTATTCGAATCATCTCCGCCGATGATGACTATTGCTGTCATACCATGCTTTGCAGCGACAGCAGCAGCCTTCTTGAACTGCTCCTCTGTCTCAAGCTTGGTTCTTCCAGATCCGATCATGTCGAATCCGCCAGTATTCCTGTACTGGTCGATGATATCACCAGTGAGGGTGATGTAATTGTCGTCTGTGAGTCCTGATGGACCTCCCTTGAATCCAAGAAGGACATTGTCCGCACTGGCTTCATGGAGAGCGTCATATAATCCTGCGATAACATTGTGTCCACCAGGAGCCTGGCCACCCGAAAGAATAACACCGACAACCTGCTTCTTGTCCGGAGCAGTGCTGCTGCCCTGAGCAAAAGAAACTTCTTTCATTCCATATGTCTTTGGAAAGAGCTTCTTGATTCTTTCATCGGATGATGCGCTTCCAGCTGCACCTCCCTCGACTGCCTTAATGTTCTTTATTCCAGCACGGAGCATTGCCGGCACCTTTGGCTGGTATGTGTAGCGAATGCTCTGGAGTGTTGAGATATTGTCCATCTGGACCTCCTTAACAGTTTTATCTTAATGGATAATGTTCTTCGTTTCCATATCATCACCCATAAATGGCTCGTAAATATGGTTTGATGATGCGTAAGAAGCGATTATCCGAAAGGGTAGATGGAAGAAAAATGAGGATTTTGATCTTTTCTCATCCAAAAGCTGTCAGGAAAGCCTACTTAGCGCGTAAAAGATATAGGAGCTGATGATAAGCCTCTGCTCCTGAAGGAGAGCTTATGGCAATACTGAGCAAGAAGGAGAAGCTTGAGATACTCAGGGATGCTACCCTGGAGGACGATGTCTTCTTCTCCAGCTGCCTCGAGGGAAGCAATGAGTGCGCATCGCTCATGCTCCGCATAATACTCGGAAAGGATGACCTC
>CALXKS010000025.1 GCA_944389015.1 uncultured Spirochaetaceae bacterium | reverse complement strand
GAGCTAAGAGCGCTTCCTCCAAGGGAGGTAGTAGGGTGGAAGAAGGGGATCGAACCCTCGACAAGCAGATCCACAATCTGCCGCTCTACCGCTGAACTACTTCCACCATTCTTGGAAAGCATGGCGTCAACCAAGCAATTTCAACGGTCAAGAATATCTCAGAAATGAAGATGTTTGTCAACACTATTTCGCATAAATAAATAAGATAATTTTTAATTCCTTGACTGATAAACAATAATGCCGCCATATTGCAGGCGGCAGGCATTTGGTCATATGGATCCTATCGCAGTATTCCGTCGAGGAAAGCCTGGATCTCCTCAGCTTTTGCTGTATCTGAGGAAAGAGGTTCTGCCTTCAAGCCGTAGACAGCAAGCGCATACTGGCAGAGCATCACAGCCTCCTGCGCGTCCGAGAACTGACCGAGAGGGAGTGTCGAGTAGAAAGGCTGTCCGTTCCGGCCATTCTGTCCCTCATAGAACTTCATCTTCTCAGTAGGTACGGTATTCTCATCGTACTTACCTTTCATCTTATCGAACTCCTTTGCCCTCTTCTCTGCATTCCAGTTCCTGTCAGCAAGCTGCTCGGCAAGCTCAAGATAGTTCGTAAGATTGAGTCTGTTCACATTGTCCTGCGTATCAAGGCAGCGCCTCATATAGCTTATGGCATAGTTCTTATTCCCGAATGAGAGCGGAGAGCCTGGCAGCTGGTTATAAAGCAATCCAAGAACATACCAGCAATCGGACATATCAGCATTGAAATCGTTCTGAACCTTCTCGCAGAGAGCACGCATCGGCTTTGCCTTTGAAAGGCTGTTCAGAGGACCATTGACCTGCCCTATGCGGCCTATTGCGGAAGCCTTCCAATGATATCCATTCGCAGTTTCCTCGATGGCAAGGGACTCATCCGCAAGCCTCTCGCTCTCTCCGTAGCCCGCAAGGCGTCCATCCTTATCATCATGGCTTACACCGTCCGTGATCGTAAGCACCGTCCTGGAGAGTCTCCAGAGGATAGCGGCCCTGTCAGTTCCATCATCTTCCTCGAGTGCCTTCTCCAGATAGGCTCTATCAGCCTCGTAATCAGCCTGATTATAGAAAAGATAATCGCTCATCTGAGGATCGAAGGCTGCTGAAAGCGGCAGTATCAAGAGCAGTGCAGAAAGAAGAACAATAAGCTTTTTCATAATATCTCCTTGCTTTCTGTCTACAATATGCGGGAATGCGGTGTCAATCAGAAAAAGACGCTGTCCCTCTCTCATCCATAAGGAACAGCGTTGCATTAATCAGGGATAGTCGATGTTTCCATCGCGTTGCCTTCGTAACGTATAGAAACAATATAACACTTATTGCAGGAATGCAACTTATTTCAGAGAATCACAGGCGAAGATACCCATCTCTCCATCGTATCCATATCCATCAGTGTGATATGCCCCCCGTCATGGCCACCGCCTGTATCAACAGCTGTCAGATGATAGCGATCCGAGGAGAAAGGCTCTGGAAGAGGTGTATGGCCGACGAATATCCGCCTTGAAGTGGAGAGAGGAAGCCTGTCATGGTTATGGATCCTTCCTGATGACTCATAGCTCATTGCGGATGCGATATATCCCCTATCCCACATGAAGTCCTTCTCACGCGCTGAAAGAAGATTCCCGCGCTTTCTGGGGCTCTCTGATACATGCAGGACATCGTCCTCATCATATCCTATTGGAATACCTGCATGAGCTACGATGAACTTATCTGTCACGATGCAGAGCGGAAGGTTCCTGACCCATGTGCCATGCATGTTCTTCTCTTCATCGCTGACTCTCTCCTCCAGATATGAGGCAGCGGTCATTCTCCCGCCATTTGAATCGAGCCATAAAGAGGGCCGTGCATCATCGAGAAGATAGCTTTCAAGCCAGACATCATGGTTTCCGAGCACGGCATGGCAGTATGGGAGCGACATCAGGAAGCGGAGGACCTGGACAGTTTCCCGTCCTCTGTCTGCAAGATCCCCTGTCACATAGAGTGTATCGCTCCAGGGACAGAAGGCGGCCTTGCTGAGCACTTCCATCATCAATCCGTACTGTCCATGGATGTCACCTATAATCAGATTCCTTCCCATTCAGGGTAAATATATATTAGGTGGAAAAACGTGTGAAGAGGGGAAAATTGAACATTGTGTTGGAATTTTATCATGAAACACTTGCAAGAGCTGAGATTAAATGATATTTTGCAGTATCCTTCAAGAGGGATGAAGCATGTTTGCACCATTGAACATTACATCTAGAGAGAAAGAACTTCATTACGTCCTGTACAAGGATGTCCCAATTACGTCGCTTCCCATGCACTGGCATTCAGAGTACGAGCTGACCTATGCATCGAAAGGAAGCTTCAGATGTCTCATAGACTCTGTAGAATACAAGGTTGAGGAAGGAAACGCCATCCTGACTGTCAGCGGTGACAGGCACTACTTCTTCCCCTCCCCTGATTGCACCGTGACACGGATACTCTTCGCTCCGTCTCTCATTTCCGGTCCATCCTGCGATGCGGAGTGCGCATCAAAGGTCACAGCCAGGCTGAAAAGCTCATCCAAGAGCACTGCAGGCTGGCCTGAGGATTCAAGGAGGCATCTTCAGGAGCTTATAGCATGGGTTTCCGCAGAGACTGTGGAGAAGGCAGATCCGGCATATATTCTCGGAGCCTCCGGCAGCGTATTGATAATCCTATCGCTCTTTCTGAAGATGGCAGATGACAGATTTGCTGATCCTACATCCTCCCCGATTGCCGATGACAGGGTAATGGAGCGCATAGAGAAGGTCTTCGCGCTTGTCAGCGACAGCTATGACAAGGAGATAACACTCTCATCCGCAGCCGAGACCGCAGGATACGTTCCCACATATTTCTCACGGATTTTCCGTGAATACACAGGCATGACATTCTACTCATATCTTACGATGTACAGGCTTGCGATCGCTGAATACAAGCTCGTCTCTTCGGATATGAGCATCAATGACATTGCGCTATCATCTGGCTTCGGCTCTGTCAAGACCTTTGACAGGATCTTCAAGGAGAAGCTGAGCACATCCCCTCTGAAATACAGGAAGCAGATAAGAAACAGAAGTTAGGATGGCAGCGTCATATCGCCATCCTTGATCCATCCAGCTCTTCTCAGGAGCGTACTGAACAGCAGAGAGAGGAGTGCAGGAAGGATGAAATGGGTTATAGCTATCTCCGGAAGAGCTCCGGCGCCCATTTCCGCAACGGCATTGAACTGTCCGACAAGCCCGCTTGTGCCCATGCCTGCGCCTGATGCATTGTTCGTCATCCTGAAAAGACATGTCGACACAGGTCCGGTGATTGCAGATGCTGCTGTCGGTGCGATCCAGATTCTCCAGTTCTTCCAGATATTCGGAATCTGGAGCATCGAAGTCCCTATTCCCTGGCTTATAAGACCTCCTACTCCATTCTCTCTGAAGCTTGAGACTGCGAAGCCGACCATCTGGGCCGCGCATCCTGCGCATGCTGCTCCGGCAGCGAGCCCTGACAGCCCGAGTGATATGCATATCGCAGCACTGGATATAGGAAGTGTCAGTATCATGCCGACGACGACAGAGACGAGTATTCCCATCGGGAATGGGTAGAGGGTCGTAAGATGGTTGATGAATGCACCAAGACCATTCATAAGTGCAGCAACAGCAGGTGATACGATAAGCCCGGCTATACCACCGATCACGATCGTAAGCATCGGAACCAGGATGATATCGACCTTCGTCTTTCCTGCGATGAACTTCCCGCCAAGCGCACCGGCAAGAGCTGCGATGCATGCCCCTAGAGGCTCTCCGGATGAGATTACGCCCCCGCTGATCGCTCCCCCTCCGATCACTCCGCATGTCGCAGCAGCGAAGAGTGCAAGATTCGGCGCACCTATGGCTCTTGCGACACCAACACCTATTGCAGGGCATGTCATTGCCTGTGCAAAGCTTCCTGCGGATACAAGAAAGTCAATGGACGCATATGTACCGATCTGCTTGATGATGAGTCCGATGATAAGCGATGAGAACAGGCCCTGGGCCATGCCATTGAGCACGGAGACAATATACCCTCCGATTCCCTTTCCGTTACTTTTCATTCAAATACCTCTGGCAAATGGGTTTCGGATGACAGACATCATCAAGCTCCATCGGCTGAATGAAGGCCTCCGCGAGTATTATCAGGAATGAAAAGGACTAGGTCAACAGCATAATTGACAAATGCCTGATATTTTTATTGACATTTATTCATTTTATGTCAAAATGTAAATATAAGGAGCAATGAAATGACAGATACAGAAATTTTCAACGCAATTGCAGAGATTGTCTCAGACAGAACCGATACACCGGCAGAGGAAGTGGCAAACGAGAGCACGTTCCGCGATCTCGGAATCGACTCCCTCGATACAGTAGAGGTTCTCATGGAGCTTGAGGACAAGCTCGGAACGACAATCGAGCTTGACAGGAAGATCGAGACAGTCGGGGATCTTGTTGCCTTCATCGCATCAAAGGAGAACTGAGGATGATCGAGACTCCGATCACATCGCTTCTCGGCATACGGCATCCCGTCTTCCAGGGTGGCATGGCATGGATAGCTGATGGCCGTCTTGCCGCAGCTGTCTCAGAGGGAGGCGGCCTTGGAATCATAGGAGCAGGAAGCGCTCCTGCCGAGTATGTAAGGAAGGAGATAGCGGCGGCCCGCTCAATGACTGACAGGCCTTTCGGGGTGAACATCATGCTGATGAGCCCCTATGCCGATGAGATCGCAGCCCTCACTGCAGAGGAGAAGGTTTCCGTCGTTACTACGGGAGCCGGAAATCCATCGAAGTATATGGCGGCATGGAAGGAAAACGGGGTGAAAGTGATTCCCGTTGTCGCATCTGTCGCCATGGCGAAGCTTATGACCCGCCTAGGTGCTTCAGCACTCATTGCGGAAGGCGGAGAGAGCGGCGGTCATGTTGGAGAGCTCACAACAATGATCCTCACGCCGCTTATCGTTGCCGCAACCGATCTTCCTGTCATATCGGCAGGAGGGATAGCTACGGGAAAGCAGGCTGCCGCGGCATTCATCATGGGAGCAGCAGGCATACAGATGGGAACAAGGTTCCTCGCTGCCGATGAGTGCACGATATCAGAGGTATACAGGGAGAAGATCCTGAAGGCCGGAGACCTCTGCACGATGGTCACTGGAAAGAAGCTCGGACATCCTGTCCGTTCACTCAGGACCTCATTCTCAAGGAACTATGCGAAAGCAGAGTTCGGAGGAATGGATGATGAAAGCCTTGAGGCACTTGGTACAGGTGCTCTGAGAAAGGCTGTAGTGGATGGGGACCTGGAGAATGGATGCTTCCTGTCCGGCCAGGCTGCCGCATTCGTCAATAAGAGAGAGAGTGCTGCCGCAATCATCGAGGATGTCATGACTGAGGCAGAGAAAGAGCTCAGAGGAGCAATGAGATGGGTAAAGTAGCCTTTGCATTTCCCGGACAGGGTGCCCAGTATCCTGGGATGGGAAGGGATTTCCATGAGAGCTTTGCATCAGCAAGGAACGTACTGGATTCCTATGAGAATGAATATCCTGGACTTCTTGATATGATATTCTCATCATCCGCGGAAACTCTCATGAAGACAGAGAACACCCAGAAAGCGCTCTATGCCGTAGAGACAGCGATCGATGCGGTGCTGAAGGAAGAAGGAATCATGGCCGATGCGGCTCTGGGCTTCTCGCTCGGAGAGCTCTCTGCGCTGGCCTCCTCAGGAGTCTATTCCTATCTCGATGGCTTCCGCATAGTCTCAATCAGATCCAGGCTCATGGGAGAAGCTGCAGGAAAAACTGATGCAGGTATGATCGCAGTCCTTAAGCTCGATGACAGGACAGTCGAGGAGATCGCATCCGGCTTTGCTGATGTATATCCTGTGAACTACAACGCACCCGGGCAGGTCGTCGTCGCAGCCGTTGAGGAAAGGATCGGGGAATTCGAGGAAGCTGTGAGGAGAATGGGAGGAAGGACAATGAGGCTAAGCGTCTCAGGAGGCTTCCACTCCCCTTTCATGGACAGCGCTTCTGAAGGCTTTTCAGAGGCCATTGCCCATTTCACCTTCGGAAGACCATCCATTCCCACGTGGTCCAATCTCACAGGAGGGATATACGGGAGCGATATCCCAGGCACCCTCATCCGTCAGATCAACTCTCCAGTGAGATGGTCCAGGGCTGTGAAGGATGCGATAGAGAGCGGCGTCGATACCTTCATCGAGATCGGACCGGGAACAACGCTCTCGGGACTCATCAGAAGGATTGACAAAAGCGTAAGGGCATTCTCTGTCAGCAAGACAGAGGATGTAGCAAACCTCAAGGAGGCACTCGGATGCTGAAAGGAAGGACTGCGGTAATTACAGGCGGATCGAGGGGCATCGGCAGAGCAATCGCGCTCCGATTATCCTCCCTCGGTGCTGATATCGCGATAATCTACGCAGGAAATACTGCGATGGCAGAAAAGACTGCGGAGGAATGCCGTGCAAATGGCGTAAGAGCAGAAGTCTATCGCTGTGATATCTCATCATCTGATGATGTCAGAGATACAATAAAGAAAATAAATAGCGAACTCGGCAATATTTTTATTCTTATAAATAACGCAGGAATAACAAAGGACTGCCTCATTGCGATGATGAGCGAGGAATCATGGGATGCTGTCATCGACACGAATCTCAAGGGAGCGTATCTGATGACGAAGGCTGCGGCCCCATATCTTATCAGGAGCAAAGGCGGAAGGATAGTGAACATAAGCTCGGTATCCGGACTGATGGGCAATGCCGGACAGGCAAACTATTCAGCATCCAAGGCCGGGATCATCGGACTGACGAAATCCGTTGCAAGGGAGCTTGCGGGAAAGGGAATAACATGCAATGCAATCGCCCCCGGCTTCATCAGGACCGATATGACAAAGGAAATCGAAGAGGACAATCCCCTGCTTTCATCCATACCGCTCGGAAGGATGGGCGAAGCGGAGGATATCGCATCTGCTGCCGCATTCCTTGTCACCTCTCCATATATAACAGGTGAGGTGATCAGAGTGGATGGCGGACTGGCAATGTAATAGGAGCATATATGGAAGGAAGACGTGTCGTCGTTACTGGAATGGGAACGATCAGCCCTGTTGGGAATAGCGTAAGCGAAGCATGGGACAGCCTTGTCAGCGGACGCTCTGGAATCGGACACATTACATATTTCAACACAGACAGCTTCAAAGCAAAGCTTGATGCTGAGGTAAAGGACTTCGATCCAAGAAGGTGGATGGAGAAGGCTGAGGCCCTGAGGACCGACAGGAATGTACAGTATGCCATCGCTGCAGCGGATGAGGCTGTCAGGGAAAGCGGCATACAGGGGTCTGTTGATCCGGAGAGATTCGCCGTCTATTTCGGAAGCGGGATAGGAGGAATCAGCACGATTTCCACTGAGATCAGGAAGCTGATAGAGAGAGGACCGGGGAGGGTCTCTCCCTATCTCATTCCCATGCTCATAGCGAACATGGCTTCCGGAATGATAGCAATCCGCTATGGCTGCAAGGGACCAGCTCTTCCTGCAGTCACAGCATGCGCATCGGGATCGAATGCGATCGGAGAGGCTGTAAGAGCGATCAGGCATGGGTATGCCGATGCAGCGATCACAGGCGGAACGGAGGCTGCGATCACGGAGATCGGAGTCGCAGGATTCCAGAATATGCAGGCTCTATCCATCGCTTCGGACCCGGAGGTGGCTTCTCTTCCTTTCGACAGGAGACGTTCAGGCTTCGTGATCGGAGAGGGAGCTGCGGCTCTTGTTCTCGAGGAATATGGCAGAGCAAAGACCAGAGGAGCCCGTATATACGGCGAGATAACAGGCTATGGCTCCACATGCGATGCATACCATATGACAGCCCCTGCCCCGGATGCAGAAGGCGGAAGAAGAGCAATCGAAGAGGCTCTGAGAGAATCAGGATGGAATGATGGAGAGAGGATCTACATCAACGCACATGGTACAGGAACACCTCTGAATGACAAGGGCGAGACACTTGCGATCAAAGGAGCTTTGGGAGAAGAGAACGCCAGAAAGGCTATGATAAGCTCCTCTAAGTCCATGACAGGGCATATGCTCGGAGCTGCAGGCGCATTCGAAGCCATAGTTGCACTGAAGACTCTGGAGACAGGCATTGTCACACCTACGATCAATCTTCTGGAGAAGGATCCGGAGTGCGATCTCGACTATGTACCGCTTACAGCAAGGGATGCTGATATCGATCTGGCACTCTCCTCCTCACTTGGATTCGGAGGCCACAACGCAGTGCTTGCATTCAGGAGGGTATGATGAAGGAAGACTCGATAAGAAAGTATGCGACTCTGATGAAAGAGCTTGAGCTTACCGGTCTGGAAGTGAACGAGGACGGATGCACCGTGCGTCTTGAAAGAGGAACAGCTCCAGCCAGGGCTGTAAGCGTATACAGCACTTCAGAGGCAGCAAACGAAGAGGAACATGTGGCAGGAGATGTCATCTCATCACCTATGGTGGGTGTGTTCTACACATCGCCGGCAGAGAATGCGGACCCTTATGTCACTCCGGGAAAGCATGTCAGGAAGGGAGAGACCGTCTGCATCATCGAGGCAATGAAGCTTCTGAATGAGATCACTGCAGAGGAGGACTGCGAGATACTTGAGGTCCTTCAGAAGAATGGCTCGGTCATAGGATACGGGACACCTCTATTCAGGATCAGGAGGGCATGATGGACAGGAAGGACATTGAGAAGCTGCTGCCTCACAGAAACAGCATGCTGCTTCTGGATGAGGTGGTGAAAGAAGGAGATGAAGCCCATGGACTGTATAAGGTCAGAGGCACGGAGTTCTTCCTTGACGGGCATTTCCCTGGCTCCCCGATCGTACCGGGGGTGATACTCTGCGAGATACTCGCCCAGACTGCATGCGTTCTTCTCGATGGCACGCTCTCCGGGGACAAGCTACCTGTATATGCAGGGCTGGATAAAGCAAGATTCAGAAGCCCGGTGCACCCGGGAGATGAGTTCAGGACCAGATGCAGGATCACGAAATCGAAAGGACCTTTCTATTTTGCAGAGGGAGAGGGCTATGTCGGGGAGAGAACTGCCATCACAGCATCGTTCTCATTCGCTATTGCGGAAAGGAATCAGGTATGTTCTCAAAAATCCTGATAGCGAACCGCGGGGAGATTGCCGTCAGGATCATCCGCGCATGCAAGGAAATGGGAATCAAGACAGTAGCTGTCTATTCCGAAGCAGATGGCAATGCCCTGCACAGGGCACTAGCTGACGAAAGCATCTGCATAGGACCGTCTCCTGCATCTGAAAGCTATCTTGATATAAACAGGATAATCAGCGCAGCTCTAGCCTCCAAGGCAAATGCGATCCACCCCGGATATGGCTTTCTCTCCGAGAATGCCTCATTCGCAGATGAGTGCAGGAAGAACGGCATTGCATTCATCGGCCCGGATGCGGATACGATGGAAAGGCTCTCCGATAAAGCGGGGATAAAGAAGCTCGCATCGGAAGCAGGTCTTCCGGTAATCCCAGGCACAGATACGCTCAGAAACGCGAAAGAAGCCCTGGAAGCCGCAGAACGCTTCGGATACCCCGTGATGCTCAAGGCAAGATCTGGAGGCGGAGGCAGAGGAATCAGGCCAGCATGCTCTCCAGAGGAGCTTGAGGAAGCATTTCCTCTGGCTGTCAAGGAGAGCGAAGCCGCCTTCGGAGATGGTGGACTGTATCTTGAGAAATGCATAGAGAATGCAAAGCATATCGAGGTGCAGATCCTCTCCGATGAGTTCGGCAATGCGATCGCTCTCGGAGAGCGCGACTGCTCGATACAGCTCAGGCACCAGAAGCTTCTGGAGGAGTCCCCTTCCCCTGGCCTTGACAGAAGCCTGAGGAAAGAGCTTCTGCAGAAGTCGGAGGAAGCTGTCAGGAAGATAGGATACACAGGAGCAGGGACTCTGGAATTTCTCCTAGACAGCGAAGGCAATTACTACTTCATGGAGATGAATCTCCGTCTTCAGGTGGAGCATGGAGTGACGGAGATCCTTACAGGCATCGATCTTGTGAAATGGCAGATAAGGATCGCAGCAGGCATTCCTTTGTCATTCACGGAAAGGGATGTGAGGCTCAGCGGGGCTGCAATCGAGTGCAGGATCAATGCAAGGACTTCAGGAACAATAGAGAGGATACATATCCCAGGAGGTCCTTTTGTCAGATTCGACACATATCTTGAGCCAGGGACAGAGGTCCCGCCCTACTACGATCCCCTTGTCGGGAAGCTCATTGTCTATACGAAGACAAGGGAGGAATCGATAAGGAAGATGAGAGCATATCTCTGTGAGCTTCTGATAGAAGGAATAGAGACGAACATCGGCGATGAACTGAGGATCATAAGCGATCCAGCGTTCATCTCCGGCGAATACACTACGACTTTCATGGAAGGCCGATAATGCTCCTCAGCTTCGAATACAAAGCAAAGAATGAACTGGAAAAGGATGGGAGGAGCACTGCTCCTCTCTATGGTGAGAAGGAGATTGTATGTCCGAACTGCCATCGCACGCTCAAGGAAAGCGAGGCTGAGAGCAGATTGATGACATGCATCTGCGGGCATCACTTCAGGATAGGGGCAAGGAAGAGACTCGGCTACATGACGGATGAGGGCTCCTTCTCTGAGCTTTTCGGGGATATCGAGGCATCCGATCCGCTCTCATTCCCTGGATATGGCGAAAAGCTGTCAAAGGCCCGTGATGCAAGCGGTGAAAGGGAATCGGTCATAATGGGAACAGCAATGATCGGGGGCTGCCCTGCTGCTGTATTCTCGATGGAATCCCTTTTCATGATGGGGTCGATGGGGACTGGGACAGGAGAGAAGATAACCCTGCTCTTCGAGTATGCCAGAGCTCATTCCCTTCCAGTAGTCGGATGGACGGTTTCCGGTGGCGCAAGGATGCAGGAAGGGCTATTGTCCCTGATGCAGATGGCAAAGACGAGCGCTGCAGTCAAAAGGCATTCTGACAGGGGTCTTCTGTACATAACCGTGCTTACGGATCCAACTACGGGAGGCGTTACCGCATCATTCGCTATGGAAGGTGACATAATCCTCGCAGAACCCGGTGCCACTGTCGGATTCGCTGGAAAGCGTGTCATAGAGGAGACTGTGAGACAGAAGCTTCCGAGAGGCTTCCAGACATCTGAATTCATCCTCGAGCATGGCTTTGCCGATATGGTCGTCAGCAGGATAGCGGAGAAAGAGACGATTTCATCGATACTCGCTCTTCATGGAGGGAAGCGCAATGCAGGCATATGAAAGGGTAAAGACAGCTCGCCTCTCATCCCGTCCGACAGCACTGGATTACATCCATTCGCTCTTCAGCGGATTCATTGAATTCCATGGGGACCGCCGCCATGGTGATGACAAGGCAATCGTAGGAGGAATCGCATGGCTCTCATCCATCCCGGTAACGGTCATCGGCATAGAGAAAGGACATACAGCTTCAGAGCGTATGGAGAGATCATTCGGAGCCCCTGAGCCGGAGGGATACAGGAAGGCGCTGAGGCTAATGAAGCAGGCGGAGAAGTTCTCCCGTCCTGTCATAACGATTGTCGACACATCCGGCGCATACTGCGGAGTCGGAGCAGAGAAACGAGGACAGGGTGAGGCTATTGCCAGGAATCTGATGGAGATGAGCACTCTTGATGTGCCGATCATAACGATTCTGATCGGCGAAGGAGGAAGCGGCGGCGCTCTTGCGCTGGCATTATCCGACAGACTATGGATGCTTGAGAATGCTGTTTACTCTGTAATCTCACCGGAAGGATGCGCAAGCATACTCTGGAGAGATGGCTCAAAGGCTGCAGAGGCCGCAGAAGCACTGTGCCTTACTGCTTCCGATGCATACTCAGCAGGTGTCGCCGACAGGATCATCAGCGAAGAGAACTTAGGGTCAAAGGAGTTCTATGCGGCTCTGAAAGCCGATCTGAGGGATGAGATCGAAGTGCTGATTGGGAAAGAGGATCTTACAGAACTCAGATACCAGCGTTTCCGTTCATTCGGAAGGAGGGAAAATGATCTATAGGGAATACTGCACTGCACACGAAGAGAACGGAAGGCTGAAGGATATAGAGTTCCACTACCCTGACAATTTCAACTTCGCCTATGATGTCGTTGACAGGATTGCAGAAGATACACCTGATAAGACAGCCCTTGTATGGTGCAATACCGAGAATGAGGAGAAGATACTCTCCTTCGGGGATATATCAAAAATGAGCATACGCTATGCCCGCGTCCTTCTCGATAATGGCATAGGAAAGGGAGACAGGGTGATCGTTGCGCTCAGGCGGCACTTCGAGTACTGGCCGCTTGCTGTTGCATTATGCCGGATCGGGGCGGTGATGATCCCCGTAACCAATATGCTCACAGCCCGTGACTATGCTTATAGGATCAAGGCATCGAAAGCGAAGGCGGCTATCGTCACACATCTTGGAGCGACTGCAGGGAATATCATGGAAGCCATCCAGGAGAAGTCTCTTCCTATCACTCTCTGGACAATAGAGAAGGATATCGATGGCTTCAGGAATTTCTCCGATGAGGAGAGAGGAAAGAGCGAAACGCTTGGCAGGATCGATACGAAGGCTTCGGATCCGATGCTCATATACTTCACTTCTGGCACGACAGGATATCCTAAAGGTGTGATACACGACCATACCTATCCTCTTGCGCATATCATCACAGCTGTTTACTGGCAGGGTGCGGAGGATGGCGGACTTCATTTCACGGTCGCAGAGACTGGATGGGCTAAGGCCTCATGGGGAAAGATCTATGGACAATGGCTTGCAGGAAGCGCTGTAATGGCATTCGATTTCGACAACTTCGATCCCGGGCAGCTTGTCTCTGTGATAAACAAATACCATGTGACATCATTCTGCGCACCGCCGACTGTCTACAGATACCTCGTGAAGAAAGGGATAGACGCAATGCCTTCCCTAAGGCATGCCTCCACCGCAGGAGAGTATCTCAATCCTGAGATATTCCAGCGCTTCAAGGAGAAGACAGGACTTGAGCTCCATGAAGGATATGGCCAGACAGAGACCGTCCTGATCGCAGGAAACCTCAGGGGAATCCCTGCTGTCGATGGATCAATGGGAGTCCCTTCTCCCCTCTACAATGTCAGGATAATGACTCCTGACGGGAAAGAAGCAAAGACAGGAGAGCGCGGGGAGATAACAATCCTCCCGGAGAATGGAAAGAAGCCCATAGGCATCTTCTCCGGCTATCTTGGGAATGAGGAGCTTTATAGGGAAGTCTGGAGGGACGGGGTCTACCATACCGGAGATTCTGCATCGATGGATGAGAACGGATACCTCTGGTTCATGGGAAGGTTTGATGACATCATCAAGAGCGGTGGTTTCAGAATAGGACCGGGGGAGATCGAGGATGTGCTCATAACCCACCCTGCAGTCCTTGAATGCTCTGTGATCGGCATACCGGATACGCTGCGAGGGCAGGCTGTAAAAGCCATCGTCCATCCAAGACCGGGATACGAACCCACAAAGGAACTTGGAAAGGAGATAAAGGATTACTGCAATTCCCGTCTTGCCGAATACAAGTGGATCCGCAAGCTCTCATTCACAGAAGGCTTTCCGAAGACAATAAGCGGAAAGATACTGAAGACGGAACTCAGGAAAGCAGAGAGTATCTGATAGCAGTGCACCACATCAAGGTGCACTTTTCATTTCTGCGGCTTCTGCATGCAATAAGCTGGATTTGGGATGAATTGATTCTTGTTCTATTTTCATTCCCTGATTCTTGAACCATAGGGCATTATCCAGCGGAGACAGTCTCCCTGCCTTTATCACAATGTACAATCAATAATAGCCTATGAAGGCCCCACAGCTTATGCCATGGAGCCAACAGATATTTAGTAAGAGATAGAGTTGAGACCTCTTTCTCACTTGGTCATCAGAGAGAAGGAATCACCTCCCTCCCCTCTCCGCCCAGGTGTTGTCACCCGAGGCGTAGCGCCTCTTGTAGTCCCTGACCGTGTACGTGTTAAGTCCCGCAAGCTGCGCAGTCTTCTTGTAGCCGTAGCCCTCTTCGAAGAGCTTCAGGCATTCCTGCCTCTTCTTCGCTGGAATCCTCTGCTTCCGGAGGGACTCTACTCTTTCTTCCATAGTCTTCCTCC
>CALXKS010000024.1 GCA_944389015.1 uncultured Spirochaetaceae bacterium | reverse complement strand
ATTTCCGGACTCTTATCCGTTCCAAAAAGCGCACGACCTTGTGCCGCATCACAATTATATACCTTGGAAACTCAGGACCAAGTCTCATTCCTCGTGGTGAGGCCGGGGATTCATATATGTTTTATTTATCGGGCTAATGGTGACAGGGAAGATGGTCTATTTGTGAACATCAAGGAGAATCTGGAAGGATGCTGTGTCTCAAAAGAGAAACTGCTGTCATTATCGGTTCCTTCTTCGGAAAAGATCTACTGTTATGATGATTTCCGGGCAGAGTACTATCCTGATATTGATACGATACCAAAAGAGTGGAAGGTCCAGTCTTTGCATATTGCTCCTCAACTGCTAGCGGTCCATAAGAAAGCAATTTCAACTACCATACCGATCAAGACGCTTGATCCTGGGCATTATCTTAAGGATTTATCATATTCTGAAATCCTTGATATTGTTTCGGACTGTACTGTATTTGCTCCGAGCAAGAAGGAGTTGCGGTATATTTTTCCGACAACAGATATTGTTGAGTCAGTAATAAAGCTGGGAGCTGATAGCAATACAAATATTGTCTGTAAAAATGGCAAGAACGGTGCTGTAGTTTTTGATGCTGCCGATAAAAGATGCTATGAAGTCGGTATTTTCCCCGAGGAAAAGGTTGAGAATCTAACTGGAGCAGGGGATTCTTTCTGCGGAGCATTGAATGCTTCATTGGCAAGCGGGTTTTCTATTCTTCAATCAGTAAGGATGGCAACTGTTGTAGCTGCAAAAGCTATTGAGGTTGTGTCCGCAACAGATAGGAATACCATAAATCTGGATTTTGTATTGGAAAAGTCAGAAGAAGTAAAATTCAAGGAGGTCCCGCTTGATGCTTGAGCGAAAACGAAAGAGATCAATTCTTGAATGGTGTGATAATCATTTAGGTTTGATATTTATTCTACCTGCAATGGCTATACTTGGTCTGTTGATCATCTATCCATTGTATTTCAATATCAATATGAGCCTTCACAAGGTCAATATGATCAATTTCAAGGCAGATGAATGGGAATTCGTAGGTCTGAAGAATTATATTGCCACATTCTCTGACAAGACTGTGTTGCTTTCATTGCTTAGGACATTTGTCTTCATGATAGTCACTGTGGTGGGGCAGGTTGTGCTTGGCATGATAGGGGCTTTGACATTGAACACTCAATTGAAGGCAAGGGGTGTTTTTACTGTTGGTGTTCTTATCCCCATGATGATGACTCCGATAGCGGTAGGCTTATTCTGGAGAATTCTCCTCAACAGGCAATGGGGATTGATCAATTATTTTCTGAATTGCCTTGGAATTGAATCAGTAGCATGGCTGTATGAGACATCTTCGGCATATGCTGCAGTTTGTTTTGTACAGATATGGTGGGGTGTATCATTTGTAATTCTGGTTTTGCTGGGAGGCCTCAGTTCTTTGCCTAAGGAACATTTTGAGGCGGCAGAAATCGATGGAGCCTCAAAATGGCAAAGCTTCATACACATCACAATACCAGAAATGAAATCAGTGCTATTGACTGTTATCATGCTGCGGGCAATTGATGGTTTCAGAGAATTCGATGTCATATATACACTGACTCAAGGTGGTCCAGGTGAAGCTACTAAGGTTTTTTCCCTCCACCTGTATATGACAGCTTTTGAAACACATAATTTCTCGATGGGTGCGGCACAGGCAATTATCTTAACGGTGATTACTTTGATTCTTTCAAGTGGCCTGATCAAAAGTTTAAGTGAAAGCGAGGCTGATAATGGTTGATTTACAGATAGGAAAAGGTCGATTCAGGAATCTGCTGGCATACCTCATAGGTATTATTCTTATTTTCGTTCTGATTGGTCCTCCTGCTTATATGGTATCCATGTCATTGAAAACAGGACGGGATCTATTCAGCATTCCTCCTAAATTCATTTTCACTCCGACATTGGATAATTATAAGGAGATTTTTGGATCTGCAAGTTTTGTCAGGTCTATTTACAACACAATTATCATCAGCTTCACATCCACGATTCTTACTGAGATAATTGGATCGATGGCGGCTTACAGTATTGCCAAATTCAAGACAGGCGGTAAACCTGCTCTCTATTCAGTCCTTATTATGAGAGTCCTTCCATCTGTTGTACTTGGACTTCCTTTATTCATCATGTTTTCCAGAATTGGCCTTCTTGATACATTGCATGGTTTGATTTTGGCATACATTGGTTTCCTGCTGCCTAATACAGTCTGGCTGATGATACCATTCTTTCAGGGTATCTCAAGAAGCATTGAGGATGCAGCGAGAATCGATGGCTGCAGCAATATCAGGACTTTTATAGATATATCATTGCCCCTTTCAAGATCAGGACTGATTGTTACAACTGTTTATAATATTACCGGCGCATGGAATCATTTCTATTATGCGCTTACTCTTGCCCCTGCTAAAACGAGAGTGCTTTCCGTTGAAGCTTCCCAATATGTAGGGGAGTATGCTGTTCAGTGGGGTACTATTGCTGCAATATCTTCTGTATTGATTATCCCTCCGGCAATTCTTATTTTCTTTATACAGAAACATTTGGTCTCTGGACTGTCTTTGGGTGGAGTAAAGGGATAATCAGTAATCTATTTTCTTTATTATGAATTCGAATTTGTCTGCTCTCATTACAGTGTAGGCAAGTTCGAATTCTTTTTTCCCTATGTAGGATGTCGATACAGTCCTGCAGCATGTGAAACCATCTTCAACATTGAGCAGCCGTGCATCTGCGCCATAGATTCTCTCTACAGTTAAGCGTACCGTGCCGGAAATCGGTTCCTGCAGATATTCATTCCTTATATATTCGGTAATAGAGAAATTTTCCTTAAGTGGTGAGAGAAGCAGTTTCTCTCCATATTCCCAGACCATATAGCTCCATGTGATGGCAACGGGAATATTATCTATCAGTCTTAATCTTTTGAGAAAGACTACTTTATCATCAGGCTGGATTTTAAGAGCAGATGCGATTTCATTATCTACGAATTCCGATCGTACCTGCAGAATCTGTGTGGTAGGTTTTATATTCTTATCGCTCTCTACCATCCCGAAAAATCTGGTTTTTGAAGAAGATAGATCCCTGGAGAGCTTAGGCTGTGATACAAATGTTCCTTTGCCTTGCTGCCGGTAAATCAAAGAATCATTCTGCAGCATCTGCAATGCAGCGATTACTGTTGTTTTGCTGACATTGAATTTCCTGCATAGCTCTGCTTCGCTTTGAAGCATGTCTCCAGATTTCAGAGTACCATTCAGAATTGTCTTCTTCAGGGCTTCATAAATCTGGTATTTCATCGGTAGCCGGTTATATGCCATGTCTATCCTCTCTAAGAATATCTACATTATATCAGAAGACATCCAAAAATAGATGATTATGGTAATGCAATTTATGATATATCATATGATTAATCTGAAATCACAGGATGAAGTGTTTTTCTCTTGTAAACAAGATTGATTCATACTCCGTATTTTTCTGGATGTCTGCTGACTATGGAGAAGAATGTGGAAGGATTGTAATCAATCAGGAAGAATATCAGAGTGTTGATTACATGGGTTTTGTCTGTTGTCCAGAACATCTCCAGTTCTGTCTGATATAGTTCTGAGAGGTCCATTGAAAGATATTCATTGTATGATGGCATTCTGAAGGTCCCATGCAGAATGCCCCAGACTTTCACAAGATTCTGTACTGCAATCTGGATAAAGGTATCATATTGATATTTACTCAAGTCTGTGAATCTGCTTTATTCGCCTACAAGTTTTTTGTAATCATACGGTGGGGCTGTTCTATTTTTATATTCCGGATCCGGAAGTGATACAAAGTGCTTGAATGATTGCATCATTGGATAATTGATATATAGCTTTCCCATATCTGTCGAATCAGTAAAGTATTCCAGCATGCGTTTCACAGTTTCGAAATCAGGGTTGTCATGATGTGGATCGAAATCGAATCCCATGATGATGTCTGTGAAATTTTCAGATAGGAGCTTTTTCTGTTCAGGATCTGATTCCATTTCACGGATAATCAGGCGTATGTCGTAATCTCCTGAGTCAAAATCTTCGTAGTCTTCTGACAGCTTAGATGCAAGAGTATGGATTGTTGTCTTATACGGATAGATCCAATAGGGGACATCCGGATAGGATTTCTCCATAAGTTTCTTCAGAAAACCTGGTTCATCCTGAAGTCCTTCACAGATGTAAAGGATCTTTCTTTCAGCCATTCAGGCCTCCACCTCTGTAGATCTTCTCAAGATTGTGTCCTTCTCTTATTTCCCTTCCTCCTGCTCGGTCGATGTAGGACCTCAATTTCCCTTCTTTAAGTATGAGATAGCAGTCAGGACGCAGAATATCGTTACCCATGAGTGTTGTGTTGTGGGTAGTGAATATTACCTGCATGTCAGGATAATCGTTAAGTTTCTTTATGATTTTGCCTGCCAGTTCAAAGTGATAGAATACATCAAATTCATCAAGAAAAAGGAAGGATACATTGTTAAAACGCTTCATCCAGAAATAAAACAGCTCAGCAGCACTCGTTCCGCTGGAAAGAACTATCCTGAATATCAGCGAACCGTTCTTATGCTTTTCGATCAATATCGGCTTGTTGTCAATTCCCTTCGCTACATCAAGTTTCACATCAATACCGCAGATTTCCTTCAGGAAATCGTTGAAGTCCCTGACATATCCATTGTTTATGATCCAATCATCAAGCAGAACAGAACCATTTTCCAATCCTATATAGTTATTTCCATTATTAAGGGATCGGAACCAGAGCATATGGGAAGCAAAGTCCATTACCGCCCTGACAGGAGAGTCATCTTTCTGAACTGTGTTATTTGCAATGTACCGAAGAACTGAAAGATTATCTCCCATGTACTCGAATGTAAGATTAGGGCCTGCAATCTCATCCAGATTGCGGACGGAAAATCCATGGCTGATATAATCATAGTCGTATATGATCTTGTCATTCAATTTGAATGTTTCCCGGCTGATAGAGGATTCATTAGGTTTCCTGTATTCGAATACGATCAGATCGTTTCCATGCTTGAATTCATAATGGAATACAGCCTCTGTTGTTCTCTTATCGACATTGAGGAATATTCCTGGATTGCTTTTCAGAACTTCCGAGGCGTTATCAGTCAAATGGGAAACAATATTGAAGAGCGCAAAACCAAGATTGCTTTTTCCGGATCCGTTGGGACCATATATCCCCATTTTCATGATAATATTATCATCAACGCAGATCTGATTGAATCTGTAATCATGAACATCTGTGAAATCAATGGTGATGGGATCCCCGAAATTCCTATATCCTGTTGCAGTGAAACGCGCAAGTCTGGTTTTCATAGATTCTCCTGTTCAAAGGATAATGTGTCCTGATCAGATAAGTCAATCAAATCCGGAATTTTTTTCCGGATAGTCGAATTTCAGTTGTGTTCATAATATGCTATTGGATTAATGCTATTTTGTTTTGGTATCAAATGAATTGAAGTATGTTTTAGATAAGAATCAGTTCTGAAACAAAGTGATTCAAAGTAAATTTATTATTGATATTTAAGATTATTACTTTAGATATATTTTATAAATAATATCGTAATAATATGTTATTTAATAAATTAACATAAAAATAATATAATATTAGTATATATACAATGGATTATTGATTTGTTTTAAGTTCTTTTGTATTGCAAAAAAGATAATTAGCACATTCATTTGCTATTGAAGTTGCTGAAGCGTATTACGGCGCTTTTTAATATTCTTTTCAGCAGCTAAATTTTATTGTTCGGATTATGCGGAGGATTTCTGATAAATGCGTACAAGCCATGCAAGCCTTGCAGCGAATCCCAGCTTAAGAAATAGGTAGTTAGAGATTTGCAATCGATCTCTTCTATTGAATATCTGTTGGGGTGTGCCATTAGGTGCCCTTCATTTTAATCAATTCTGTGAGAGTATTTCTCAAAAATAATGCTATTCAACTTCGATATTTTGATTAATATGAGTTAATAATTAAATCTGTGAGATTTTTTCTCGCAAATTGGAGTTGATTTGCTTTGCCAATTTACATTCAGCAATTATAGATCATTCAGAAATGAGGCATTCCTTGATTTATGTGCAGAGAATATCAGTGAGATGAAGGAAACATTGATTACAAGGAATGGCGATGATTTCCTGCCTGTTGTTTCCATATATGGTCCGAATGGGGGAGGAAAGTCCACTGTCATTGAAGCTTTAGCCTTTCTGAGGAATGCGGTGATCTATCCTTTTCTCCTCATCAAGTCTGGAACAGGGGATTTGCCGGGAGGATTCAAAGATCGTGTCGTAAGTGCTGGTGAGCAGAAGGCAGAGGATGGGATCTATTTCAAATTCGATGAAACCGGAATCGATACTCCAACGGAGTTCGAACTTCTTTTCATGACTTCAAAGCATGAATTCAAGTATGAGTTTTCTTTGCTGAGAAATGATATTGTCAAAGAGAATCTGTATTGCAGGTCTTTGGAAAATAATTCCATTGACGCTGTATTTGAGCGATCCAATGAGCATGTTGAATTAGGAGAGGATCTTGCCGGGCTTCCTTTGGAGAAGATCAGAAAATCAATGCCGCTTCTTTCGTATGTCGCTGCAATTTACAGCATTGAATCCATAGACGATGCAATCAGCTGGTTTCTTCATATAATGATCCTTGATTACAATAACCCTATTTCAGATTACACGGTCGGAATCCATGTTGAAGAGAATGATTTAAAGCAATTCATAAAGATGCTTCAGGCTATGGATATCAACATAACAGGAATACGCGAGGAGAAAGATGACAAAGGCAACCTGAAGAATCTCTATACAGCTCATGCTGTGAATGGGCATACATATGAACTTGGGTTGCAGGAGGAGTCAAGCGGTACGAGGAAGATCCTGAACTGCTTATCAATGATAATCGCATCACTGAAAGGAGGTTTGCTTGTTCTCTCTGATGAACTTGATGCGAAGCTGCATCCTAAGCTTCTTAGATATCTTATAGAGCTTTATAAGGATCCATCTATAAACAAAAATGGCTCTCAGCTTATTCTTACTTCGCATGATATGGTCAATATGGATTCAGAGGTATTCCGCAGAGATGAGATCTGGTTCTGCTCGCTTAGGCTGGATAATTCATCCAACCTGTACTCCCTTGTTTCATTCATTGGAGAGAATGGGCACAAGGTCAGGAAGGATGAGTCATACTGCAAAAGATATCTTGAAGGGCTGTACGGGGCAGATCCTTATATAAAGAAAGGTCTGGAGTGGGGAGGAAGCAATGAGCAATAAGCCGATGAAAGCAGGGGATAGAAAGCAGCAGCAGGAAAAGCTAAGGAAGAAAATGGAGAAGAAGAGCAAGGAATCCCATATGATTCTTCCTCCTTTTACCTATATTGCCACCGAGAGAACTATCACTGAAGTAAATTTTATAGATGAATTGAATTTAATTCTGTAATAATCTACAGTATAGATAATAATACGATAATGATTTTATATGATTTTCTGAGTATAGTAATATCATTTTGCAGATACTACTATACTGTATTTATATATTAATGTTTTATGAATGATTTAAAATTCACCTGAGATGCAATAACTGCTGCAAATACGATGATGCAGCCGAGAAGCTCCTGTCCGCTCATGCGCTCGCCGAGGATCAGAGCACCTCCTACTGCCGCCCATACACTTTCCAGGGAAAGAAGAAGCACTGCATGATCAGGGTTCATGTACTTCTGGCCGACTACCTGAAGAGTATAGGCAATCCCGCATGAGAATGCGCCTGCATAGAAGATTGGAAGCCCTGCATCGATGATTGAACTGATCTTTGGCTCTTCAAAGATGAACATCCCGATTGCGGAGACTATTCCTCCGATAAGGAACTGCAGCATTGATAAGAGGATTCCATCGACATCCTTTCCTGTCCTGTCTATCGCCATTATGTGCAGTGCGAAGAGGAATGCGCAGATGATGAGAAGAGTATCACCGCCCGAAAGCGATAATCCTTCGGAGAGAGTCAGGAAATACATGCCGATAAGCGCTGCTGCAGCACATATCCATGTCTTCATTCCGGGTCTGTCGCCAAGAAGCATCGAGATGATGGGGACGATGATTATATACAGCGAAGTTATGAATCCGCCTTTTCCTGCTCCAGAGACAGCAATTCCAGCCTGCTGTGTGATTGTGGCTGATGCGAGACAGAGTCCGCAGATGATCCCGCCTTTTATCGCTTTGGAGAAGTAGGCGGAATCACCTTTATGCTTTCTGATGCCTGGAAGGGCAAATGGAATAAGGACGATAGCGCCTATGATCAGGCGGACAGCATTGAATGTGAACGGTCCGACGCTCTCTGAAGATACGGACTGTGCTACAAATGAAAGACCCCATATCAATGAGGTCAGGAGCAGAAGCATGCCAGCATTTCTTTCTTTCATGGCGGAGAGTGTACAAAGAGAGGGAATGGTAATCAAGAGTTGCAGCCTCCATCTCCACGTGGGATAATCCCAGATATGGTTGATTACATGGAAGGAACTGGGATCCAGTACCATATCAGGGTGAAAAAGGGCGATGCAGGGCGCTATGCGATCCTCCCGGGAGATCCAAAGCGCGTACCGCTTATCGCAGCTTATCTGGATGATGCTGTCCAGATTGCCGATAACAGGGAGTATGTCACATACACAGGCTATCTTGACGGAGAGAAGGTCTCCGTGACATCGACTGGCATCGGAGGTCCTTCTGCCGCGATAGCGATGGAAGAGCTCCATAAGTGCGGTGCAGATGCATTCATCCGTGTAGGGACGTGCGGAGGGATAAACCTCGATGTGATGAGCGGGGATGTGGTAATAGCGACCGGTGCTGTGCGTCAGGAGGGAACGGGGCTTCACTATGCGCCTGTAGAGTATCCAGCAGTTGCAGACTATGGCATCGTCAGAGCCCTTGTGGATTCTGCCTCTGAGCAAGGCTGCCGCTATCATACAGGAGTTGTCCAGTGCAAAGATTCTTTCTATGGTCAGCTTGATCCGGGAAGGATGCCTGTTTCTGGGGAGCTCCTTGGGAAATGGGAGGCATGGAAGAGGCTGGGTGTCCTTGCCTCCGAGATGGAGAGCGCTGCGCTCTTTGTCGTCGCTGCCGCAATCGGCGCAAGATGCGGCTCCGTATTCTCCGTTGTAAGCAATCAGGAACGCGATGCCGCCGGGCTCGATAACCCGATAAACCATGATACAGACCGGGCTATCAGGGTCGCGATAGAGGCAGTAAGGAAGCTTATCAGCCGCGATAGAGGCTGATGCCTTTCTCTGCGTATTCCCTAGCTGTCTTATCAAGCAGGGCTTTCAGGTCATCATCCGGTCCCGCTTCTATTTCGAGATCGATTGAGAAGAGCTCTAGCCCTGTTTCTGAATAGTCCTTCTGAAGCTCATCTGAGACATGGCTTCCAAGATCGAGCGCGAACCGCTCTTTCTTTATATCAGCCACGGCATCCTCTGTTGCTGTGAGATATGTTCTTCCCGTAAGCATGTTCTTTATGGAAAGAATGCCCCTTACAGGTCTGTTCCGCGTGAAAAGCTCCTCGATTTTCATATGGTGGAATATTATCCTAAATGGATAAAAAAGCAAATAAAGAGCAAACTTCACGTTTTAAACACCGTTCATCCATTGATTTGTGGCTCTTTGATGCTTTATATTCATCTATATTAGTTCAAGAATTCAGGTGGAATAAATGGAACAGCAGATTCAGGATCTTGTTGCCTCTATCCGCAAGGAAGGCATCGATAATGCTAAAGCTGAGGCCGATAGGATTATCAAGGAAGCCAAGGCCCAGGCCGATGCAATCGTCAAAGAGGCTGAGAAAGAGCGTGATAAGATGATCGCAGATGCAGAGAAGTCAATCGCGCTTGAGAAGTCATCATCGGAAGCGACAATCAGGCAGGCTGCCCGTGACGTGTCGCTGTCACTGAAGAAAAGCATCGAGGATGAGTATTCAAAGATACTTTCCGCTGCGATCTCGAAGGAGATGCATGGAGCGAATCTTGTCTCCATCATCAGCTCTGTCCTTTCCGGAGAGCTTTCCGGCAAGTCTGTTGAGCTTCCTGCAGAGGATCTGAAGGCGCTTTCCGAGGAGCTTTCGAAGACATTCGCATCGGAAATCGCGGCAGGTCTTGAGTTCAGGCCTTCCCAGTCAGTGCAGGCAGGATTCAGAATCAGTGAGAAGGACGGATCCGGGTACATCGATGTTTCCGCAGAGAAATGCCAGGAGCTGCTTTTCCCGTATCTTTCGGATTCTTTGAAGTCCATACTCTGAGGTCCTATGGCTGAGTACTACTATTTTGCTTCGACTCTTCCGATGCTCTCTATGGGCAAAGAGCTTCCCATAACCTATGAGGAATTCATGTCAAAGGCCAGGGAACAGCTCTCCAGAAAGGATTACAGCGATCTGGAGAAGGCTGTCTTCTCTTCTTCTGACGATGCTGCTGCCAATCCTGTCGTAAGGGAGTGGCAGGAGTACTCAAAGAAGATCAGGGCTGTGATGAACTCCGTCAGGGCCGAGAAGCTTGGCTTTGCAGGCTATGAGACTGTCTCTGGTGGAGAGAAGATCTTCGAGGATCGCATCAGGTCCATAGTCGAGGATATGAATCCTCTTGAAGGGGAGAGGGCTCTTCTTGGAATGTACTTCGATTTCCTCTCTTCCCGTGAGGGCGGTTCCCCGTTCTCTTCCCGCGCCTTGATGATATATGCGCTGAAGCTGCAGCTTATGGAGCGCAGCTCATCATTCAGTCAGGAGAAGGGACTTGAGGAGTTCGACAGGCTTTATAAGGAAATTGAAACGGATATTTTCCGGTAAGGAGATAATATGGCATCAACAGCTTCTGGCCTGGTGTCCGGTGTCAACGGGAACATGGTTAATGTAAAGTTCTCGAGCCAGGTGATAAAGAACGAGGTCGGATACATCCATGTAGGTGATACCCGCCTCAAGAGCGAGATCATCAGGATCACTGATGGCATTGCATCGCTCCAGGTCTATGAGATGACAGGAGGAATCGCAGTAGGCGATGAGGTTGAGTTCACAGGAGAGATGCTCTCCGTTGAGCTCGGACCGGGCCTCCTGACACAGGTTTTCGACGGACTTCAGAATCCGCTCCCAGGCCTTGCGGAGAAGTGCGGATTCTTCCTTGAGCGCGGAGTATATCTTGATCCGCTCCCGGATAAGGAGTGGGATTTCACTCCATCGAAGAGTGTCGGTGACAAGGTAATTGCCGGAGATTCATTCGGCTCTGTTCCGGAGGGGATCTTCCGTCACGAGATCATGGTTCCATTCACTCTTCAGGGCGAATGGAGGATAAAGAGCATCGCTGCAAAGGGCATGCATAGAAGCCGTGAGACCATCTGTGTGATCGAAGATGGAAAGGGCAATGAGAAAGAGCTCTCGATGATCATCACTCAGCCTGTGAAGGTTGCCATCAAGGGGTATCAGGAGAGGGTTCTTCCTGATGAGACCATGGTTACCAAGGTCAGGATCATCGATACATTCCTTCCTGTCGCCAAAGGCGGTACATACTGTATCCCTGGACCATTCGGTGCAGGAAAGACCGTTCTCCAGCATCTGACTTCCCGCAATGCCGATGTCGATATCGTAATCATCGCCGCATGCGGAGAAAGAGCGGGTGAGGTCGTTGAGATCCTCAAGGAGTTCCCTGAGCTGACAGACCCGAAGACGGGCAGGAGCCTCATGGAGAGGACAATCATCATCTGCAATACATCCAGTATGCCTGTTGCGGCAAGAGAGGCCTCTGTATATACGGCTGTGACTATGGCTGAGTACTACAGGAACATGGGACTTGATGTTCTCCTCCTTGCAGACAGCACATCCCGCTGGGCCCAGGCTATGAGAGAGATGTCCGGACGTCTTGAGGAGATCCCTGGAGACGAGGCATTCCCTGCATATCTTGAATCAAGGATCGCAGAGTTCTACGAGAGAGCCGGCAAGGTGAAGCTCCGCGACGGACGCACGGGAACTGTTACCATCGGAGGTACGGTATCCCCGGCAGGCGGTAACTTCGAAGAGCCTGTCACGCAGGCAACACTTAAGGTCGTAGGTGCATTCCATGGACTTTCAAGAGAGAGATCCGATGCAAGAAAGTATCCTGCCATCGATCCTCTGGACTCATGGTCGAAATATGAGGGCATCATCGATAAGGCAAAGGTAGCCGAGGCCTATTCCTATCTCAGAAGAGGCAGTGAGGTCGGACAGATGATGAAGGTCGTAGGTGAGGAAGGAACATCGCTTGATGACTATGTTGTCTACCAGAAGGGCGAGTTCCTCGATTCTGTCTATCTACAGCAGAACTCCTTCGATCCTGTTGATGCTGCTGTGACTGTCGACAGACAGCGCATGGTCTTCTCCGTCCTGTACGACATCCTCACATCTTCCTACAGTCTTGAGGATAAGAAGGACGCCCGTCTCTTCTTCAATGAGCTCAGACAGCGCTTCCTTGACTGGAACGGCACTGCAGAATCTGATGAGCGCTTCTCAGTGCTCAGGGAGGATCTTGAGTCCTTCTATAAGGGGAGGAGGAAGTAAATGCAGAAGGTCTATACAAAGATTGAATCCATTGTCGGAAACGTCATCACAGTACGTGCAGAGGGCGTAAGGAACAATGATCTTGCAGAGATAACGACATCGCGTGGAAAGGGCTATGCGAATGTCATCAAGCTCGATGGCGATAAGGTCTCGCTCCAGGTGTTCCAGGGCGCTATGGGTGTTTCGACGGGAGACAGCGTAAGGTTCTTAGGCGTTCCGATGAGAGTCAGCTTCTCAGACAACCTCCTTGGACGCATCTTCGATGGTGCAGGCCGCCCAAGGGACAATGGTCCTGAGCTGACAGAGAACATGATCGAGATCGGTGGCCCGTCAGTCAATCCATCGAGGAGAATCCTTCCTAACAAGATGATCAGGACAGGTATCCCGATGATTGATGTCTTCAATACGCTCGTCGAGTCCCAGAAGCTTCCTATCTTCTCCATCTCCGGCGAACCGTATAACCAGCTTCTTGCCCGCATCGCAATGCAGGCAGAGGTTGACATCATCGTTCTCGGAGGAATGGGACTTAAGTATGATGATTACCTCTTCTTCAGGAATACTCTTGAGAGCTCAGGCGCTCTTTCCAGGACGATCATGTTCATCCATACAGCATCCGATCCGACTGTAGAGTGTACGCTCGTACCGGATCTCTCGCTTGCTGTCGCAGAGCGCTTCGCCCTTCAGGGCAAGAAGGTCCTTGTTCTTCTCACAGATATGACAAACTTCTGCGATTCGCTGAAGGAGACTGCGATCACAATGGAGCAGGTGCCTTCCAACAGAGGATACCCTGGAGATCTCTATTCAGCTCTCGCTTCCCGCTATGAGAAGGCTGTATCGTTCGAGGGAGCTGGATCGGTAACGATCCTCGGTGTCACTACGATGCCTGGCGATGATGTCACCCACCCGGTTCCTGACAACACAGGATACATCACTGAGGGACAGTACTATCTCAAGAACGGACACATTGAGCCATTCGGTTCTCTTTCACGTCTGAAGCAGAATGTCAACAAGGATACACGCTCGGATCATCGTGCTCTGATGGATGGCATGATCAAGCTCTACAGCGCATACAAGGACTCCCTTGAGAAGCGCTCGATGGGCTTCATGATGTCTGACTGGGATGAGAAGCTCCTCAGATACGGAGCTGAGTTCGAGTCCAGGATGATGGATCTTTCGGTGAATATTCCTCTTGAGGAGGCCCTCGATGAGGGATGGAAGATCCTTTCAGAGTGCTTTGAGCCGAATGAGACAGGGCTCAGGACTGAGCTCATAGAGCAGTACTGGCCCAAGGAGCGCTAGAGTGGGTGTAAAGCTTACGAAGAATGAACAGAAGAAGCAGAAGGACGCCCTCAAGCAGTTCCAGCGCTATCTTCCGACGCTGCAGCTCAAGCAGCAGCAGCTTCAGGCTGTCATAAGGGAGTCTGAGCAGGAGATAGCGAAGCTGAAGAAGGAGCAGGCCGAGGCCAAGGCCGCTCTCTCTGGCTGGATTGCCGTATACGGCGAGAATGCTTCTTTCCCTCCTGAGAGATCCATCGGGACTCTCGTGCAGGTTGACCGCATAGAGAAGGACCGTGGGAATATCGCAGGTGTCGAGGTTCCTGTGTTCAAGGAGCTTGTCTTCAAGCCGATTGAATACGATCTCCGCTACTATCCGCTATGGGTCGATAGGGCAATCTTCTCGCTGAGGGATATCGCTAAGTTCGATGCGCTTGTCAGAACGCTTGAGGAGAGGATAGAGCTCCTTTCCGCAGAGCTTAGGACGACAACGCAGCGCGTCAACCTCTTCGAGAAGGTGAAGATACCTGAAGCCAAGGAGAATATCAGGGTGATAGGAATCTATCTCCAGGATCAGCAGACTGCTGCGGTTGTGCGCGGCAAGATAGCCAAGAAGAAGCTGGTAAAGGCAGGTTGATATGATAGCTAAGATGAAGAAAACAGTCATTGCAGCTGCCAGAAGCCAGAAGGATGAACTGCTTTCATCCCTCAGAGACCTTGGTGTGATGCATGTATCCGATATGGTCTCGAAATCCCAGAGCCTTGATGCGATGGAGAAGGAGAGGGCAGAGTACGATCGTGTGCTGCAGACGCTGAAGGAGAGAGGCGGAAAGAAAGCAAAGGGTGGAAAGGCGGTAAAGGGAGAGGAGTTCTCAAAGCTCCATGCTTCCCTTGTCTCCCTTCTTGCGGAGGAGGAGAGTCTCAATGGCTCCCTTATCGCTCTCCGCGGGGAGCGCGAGAGGATATCTCCGTTCGGGGAGTTCGATCCATCCGGGCTTTCATCTCTTGCTTCAGAGGGGATCGATATCCATATCTACGTCGGGAATGCGAAGGAGCTTGAAGCCCTTAAGACCGATCCGGAGCTCTCATTCATCCCTGTCAGGTACAGCGGAAAGGGTGCTGCGATAGCCCTTGTCTCAGGGAAAATCCCTGAGGGCTCATCGTTCACGGAGTTCCGCCTTCCGAAGAAGTCACTTGCCCAGATCGACAAGGAGATTCTCGAGGGAGAGAGCAGGCTGAAGGAGATTTCATCCAAGGTCGCAGAGGCTGCAGCCTATATCCCGTCATATGATGCGGTTCTGAAGAGAAAGGATGAGGCCATAACATTCGAGCGTGTCTCGGAGACCATTGATGGCGACGATATCATATATCTTACGGGCTACATCCCTGAGGATGATATGAGTGCATTCAAGGCATATGCGAAGGAGCATTCCCTTGCATACATCCTTTCCGATCCGGATGATGACGACAATCCTCCGACGAAGATCGTCTACAAAGGCATAGTGAGAATCGTCAAGCCAGTCTTCGATATCCTCGGAACCGTTCCCGGATACCGTGAGTATGATATCTCATCATACTTCCTGGTTTTCTTCTCGCTCTTCTTTGCGATGATCATCGGAGATGCGGGATACGGGATCATATTCATCCTCATCGGGCTGTATATGCAGCATAAGGCGAAGAAGTGCTCAGATCTGAACATGCTGATCTATGTCGTAGGAGCGGCAACCGTGATATGGGGTGCTGTGACCGGGACGTGGTTCGGTTCAGAGACGATACTCTATAAGCTTCCTTTCCTGCAGAAGCTTGTGATACCGAGCATCGCGAACTATCCCGAGGTATTCGGGCTTGACGCGACGTATACTCAGAATATGCTGATGAAGTTCTGCTTCATCCTCGGTGCTGTGCAGCTTTCTCTTGGAAGGATAATCAACATAATAAGGAAGGCAAAGGAGAAGGATCTCTCGCTTCTTGCTGAGATCGGCTGGCTGATCGATGGCATCCTCCTTTACTTCCTGGCGCTCAATCTTGTAATCGGCGAGCCTTGCTCGATACCTGTCATCGCAGGAGGAGTAGGACTGGGATTCGTGCTTGTCTGCGTGTTCTTGGCGCAGGGGCCTGGTATTCCGTTCGGAACAGGTCTCAAGCAGGGACTTGCGGGATTCTTCACGACATTCCTTGATACGATCTCATGCTTTTCAAACCTGATGAGCTACATAAGGCTCTTTGCGGTAGGAATGGCATCGCTTGCAATCGCTCAGTCGTTCAACAATATGGGTGCTGGAATGCATGGTCCTATGTTCATAATCGGCATTGCCGTTATAGTCCTGGGACATGTGCTCAATCTCGTGATGGGTCTTCTGTCTGTTGTGGTACACGGCGTGAGACTCAATCTTCTGGAATTCTCCGGATCTCTCGGAATGGAGTGGGCCGGATACAACTATGATCCGTTCAGAAAGACGGTTCAGGATAAATCAGCTAATAATAGCTAAGGAGAAGGATATGGAAAATCTTGCTTATCTCGGAATGGCATGTGCACTCTGCTTATCTGCACTTGGATCAGGACTCGGAACAGGATGCGCTGGTCAGAGCGCAGTCGGCGGCTGGAAG